>CAVHWJ010000042.1:0-13918 GCA_963639565.1 uncultured Prevotella sp.
TGTGATCCGCTTGGGGTTCGAACCCAAGACCCCAACATTAAAAGTGTTGTGCTCTACCGACTGAGCTAGCGGATCTCCAGTGTGCTTGGTGAAGAAGACTTTGGGCGAAATCCTTGCGGATGTGACCTGCTTCTTCGTAAGCGGTGCAAAGGTACGCAGAATATTCGGGATGACCAAATGTTTGCGGAACTTTTTTGAAATTCCTGTTTTGCGTCAGTCTTGCTTGCCGGCGGACGGGGCGTTGGCTGAAAAAGCCTTTTCGGATGACTCGCCGGAAACTCCTTCTTCGGAAGCGTCTTCTGTGGCTGTCGCAATGTCGTGCGCCCTGTCTTTCGTCACGTAGCGTTGGTAGTAGGCTATGAGAATCGTGGTGAGCGGCAGGGCGATAATCAGTCCGATGAAACCGAGCAGCGAACCCCACACGGAGAGGGCGAGGAGCAGGATGGCGGGGTTGAGACCCATTGCCTTGCCCATTACCTTGGGCGTTACAATCATGTCGATAATCACCTGCACCACGCAGAACACGGCGAACGCCGAGGCGAAGATTACCCAGAAATTCTGTCCCGTGTCGGCGGCCTTGAGCAGCGCGAGGAATAGGGTGGGGATGAGGGCGAAGGTGTGCAGGTATGGCACGAGGTCCATTATGCCGATTAGGATGCCCAGTCCGATTGCCATGGGGAAATCGATGATAGTGAACCCGATGCAGAAGAGGATGCCCATGATGAGGGCCACGAGCGACTGTCCGCGGATGTAGTTGTTCAGCTCCTTCTCCACGTCCTGCATCAGCGACTGCCAGAAGGGGCGCATCTTCTTGGGGAAAATCTTTATCCAGCCGTTTTTTAGGTATTCATAGTCGAGCAGGATGAAGAACATATATAATAAGGTGATGAGCGACGCCACTATGCTCACCACCACGCTCGCCGTCTGCCCCACCACGCTGAACAGCTTTGGCATCGCCGACTTGATGGCGTCAGCCACGTCCTTGCGCCTGAAAATCTGTTCCACGATGTCGCGGTTCTGGTGCAGCCACTGTTGCACGGCGGCCTGGAAATCCTCGCCGTCGGTGGTCTGCCTGATATACTGCGACGCCACGTGGCCCAGCTTCTCGAACTGCTCAATCATCGGCGGAATGATAAGATAGAACACTCCGCCGACAATGGCGATGATGAATATGAACGTTACGATAATCGACAACGCCCTTGTAGGCACGTGGAGCCTGTATTGCACGAACTTCACGATGGGGTAGAGAAGGTACGCTATCAGCCACGCCACGAAGAACGGCAGCAGCACGCCGCTCAGATAGTTTAGCATGAAGAGCACTCCGCACACTATGAGCGTTACGCCGAGCATGCGGATGAACCTGTCGAATGTGATTTCTTTTTCCAGCATAATCTGAAAGGCTTTGCGTTTGTGAATGTCAGTGTTTCTTCTCCTCGCGCAGGCATTTCTCGTAGCACTCGCGGCAGAGCGGCTCGTATTCCGCCTGTTCGCCGAGCAGCACTCGCCTGTCGTTGTCCACGAGGCGGTGGCTCACGTAGGCCAGCGCGCCGCATTTCACGCAGATGGCGTGAACCTTTGTCACCTCGTCGGCTATCGCGCAGAGAGCAGGGATAGGGCCGAAGGGCTTTCCCTTGAAATCCATGTCGAGGCCCGCCACGATAACCCTCACGCCGTTGTTTGCCAAGGCGTTGCACACGTCCACCAGCCCCTCGTCGAAGAACTGCGCCTCGTCGATGCCCACCACGTCGATGTCAGACGAGAGCAGGGCGATAGCCCCCGAGGAGTCCACCGGCGTGCTTGTTATGGAGTTGCGGTCGTGGCTCACCACGTCGATTTCCGAGTAGCGCGTGTCGAGCGCGGGCTTGAAAATCTCCACTTTCTGCTTGGCGAATTTCGCCCTTTTCATGCGCCTGATGAGTTCTTCGGTCTTGCCCGAGAACATCGAGCCGCACACCACTTCTATTCTTCCGGGCCGGTGTGTCTCCCCTGCTAAATTGTTGTCCATGATGTCGCAAAATTACGAATACGTTTTAAAAATTGCAAAGAAACGGCAGATTTTTTGCCTCTGCTGATTAATATCATTACATTTGTGGCATAGTATGGGAACTTTATACATCGTGCCGACCCCTGTCGGCAATATGGAGGACATGACGCTGCGCGCCATCCGCGTGCTGAAAGAGGCCGACCTGGTGCTGGCCGAGGACACCCGCACGTCGGGTATCCTCCTGAAGCATTTTGAGATAACCAACCGCCTCATGGCCCACCACAAGTTCAACGAGCACGGCACCGCCGCTGGCATCGTGGAGCGGCTGAAGGGCGGACAGACGATAGCCCTCGTCAGCGACGCCGGCACGCCGGGCATCAGCGACCCCGGTTTCTACCTCGCCCGCGAGGCTGCGGCGGCAGGGATAACGGTGCAGTGCCTGCCGGGGGCCACGGCTTTCGTGCCGGCCCTCGTGTCGTCGGGACTGCCCTGCGACCGCTTCGTGTTCGAGGGCTTCCTGCCCCAGAAGAAAGGGCGCGCCACGCGCCTTGAGGCTCTCGCCCGGGAGACGCGCACCATGATATTCTATGAGTCGCCCTACCGTGTGGTGAAGACCCTCGGGCAGTTCGCCGAATATTTCGGCGGCGCAAGGCAGATGAGCGCGTGCCGCGAAATCTCAAAGATACACGAGGAGAGCGTGCGCGGCACAATCGACGAGGTGGCGGCGCATTTCGCCGAGACACCCCCCAAGGGCGAGTTCGTGCTCGTGGTGGAGGGGATTGACGAAAAGGCGTTGAAAGAAATGGAGAAAAAGCAGCACGGCGGCGACGGCGAGAAGAGGCGCAAGTCGAAACGCCACCGCGACGCTGGGGAAGAAGAATAGTGTGGGCGGTGATACATCGCCCGGTAACGATAAACCGTAAACTGTTATGAAGAAGATATTGTTTGTGGCAATCTGCGTGGCGGCGTTGGCCGCCTGCAAGAACGGCAAGGTGGAGGAACCCAATGTGAACACCGTGCAGAACGACTCGCTGCAGAAAATCATAGAGCAGCGCGACAACGAGATAAACGACATGATGGGTCTCCTCAACGACGTGGAGGAGGGCTTCCGCGCCATAAACAAGGCCGAAGACCGCGTTACGATAGCCAAGGACGGCGAGGGCGAGGACAAACAGGCGCAGATACGCGAGAACATCAAGTTCATCCAGCAGCGCATGAACGACAACAAGGCTCTCATCGCCAAGCTCCAGCAGCAGATGAGGGAGAGTTCGTTCAAGAGTTCCGAGATGAAGCGCACCGTGGAGAACCTCCTCAAGCAGATGGAGGAGAAAGACGAGCAGCTCAAGCAGCTGCGTGCCGAACTCAACGCCCGCGACATACATATCTCAGAGCTTGACGCCACCATCGAGTCTCTCAACACCGACGTGGCGGAGCTGAAGAGCGACTCCGAGGAGAAAGCGCAGACCATCGACTCACAGGACAAGCAGCTCAACACGGCGTGGTTCGCGTTCGGTTCGAAGAAGGAGCTGAAGGCTCAGAACGTGCTCGTCAAGGGCAAGGTGTTGCAGGGCAATTTCAACCGCAATTTCTTCACCAAGATAGACATCCGCATCGACAAGGAGATAAAGCTGTATTCCAAATACGCCAAAATCCTCACCATGCACCCCTCGAGTAGTTACACCCTCGCCACCGACGCCAAGGAGCAGTACGTGTTGCGCATCACCAACCCCCAGCTCTTCTGGAGCACGAGCAAGTATCTCGTGATACAGGTGAAATGACGCAAGGGCGCACAATGATGCGTTTCTATGTCTAAGGATAAGCAATGATTTGACAGCCTCCCGCCGTTTGACGGGAGGTTATTATTTATCTTGACTGATTACTCTCCAATAGCCGCCTCTGTCAGCTCCGACACGTTCTATCAGTCCCATTCTCTTGAGATTTGCCAACTGTTTCTTCACCCCATCCTCCGATTTGCCTATCCTTTCGGCTATTTCTTTTCTGTTTGCGCGAGGGTTTTCTTTTATAATTTCTATTATCTGTTTCTGGGTACTTTTCCTAATATTGTCCAAAGGTTTCTGGGTACTTTTAGATGCTTTCTGGGTACTTTTAAGCATCTTCTGGGTACTTTTAGAGGTCTTATCGGTACTTTTCTGGGTACTTTTTGACGTTTTCTGGGTACTTTCTTGGAATTTCTGGGTACTTTCAGACACTTTGGAAATAGCGGAAATCTCTTTAGGTACGGTATAATAGTTTTTGCGGGCAACGCGCCAAACCGTTACCTTAAACTGGTTTGCCGATTCCTCGTTGTCGAAGTCGATGCGGATGTTCTCGCGCACCACACGCTTGATGCCCGAACCAAGTCCGCGGTAAATCATTGTCCGGGCGGCAAAACCGGCCATCAGAGGGTTGCGCTGACGGGAAACGCCCAACTTTATGTCGTCCACCTTCAGCCCGCCATACAGATTTCCGGGATTTACAATCTCAATGCGGTCGGTGAAAACCAACAGCCGGATGGCGGCATGGTGGAGCAAGTCAAAATGCACGAGCGCGTTTTGCAGTAGTTCCTCCAGCACCACCTCCGGTATCTCGAGTATGCCCAGCGAATTGAAATTCTGTCCCTTTTGCTCGTGGCGGAGATACGATTTCATGAACGCCATGCCCTCTTTGAACATCCGGGGCAGCGTGCCGGTGATGTCGCGGCTGTCAAGATAGTTGGTGTCGCCGATGTCGTTGCCGGCAAAGGCAACCGCCTTTACCACCACCGAAGGCTCAAACAGCTGTGGGTTCTTGCCGAAGAAGAGCATACCCATCCGTGTGACTTCTCCCTTTTGGTTCAGCACGCTCAGAGAGCGGAGCATACTGTCGAGCGGCTGGTCAAAGTCCTCTATCTCCTTGCCGTAGGTCGTTTCAAAATATTCCCTTACGTATGCCATTTCAAGGTCTTTGATTGAAGACCCTTTCTCGCCGTCTTCCTCGGGGCGGTAGCTGCCGGAGTCCTGAAACAGGGCGAGTATCTCCGTGTTCTCTGTTATGCGGCGTTTGTCGGCGCCCTGCTTCACCCATATCTCGCCTTGCAGATTCTTGTATGGCTTGTTGCGCCCCTCGGCTACGGAGCATACCAGCACGTGCTTGCCGTCCACGCGCACCACCTCGGTCTCAATGTAGATTGTGGGCTTCACCTGTTCGTTGGCCGCGTTGCCCAGTTCGCGGCTAATCAGTTGTATCTCTTCATACCGAAGCCCTGTAATCTCGCCTGTCTTGTCGGCGATGCCGAAGAAAATCCGTCCGCCATGCGAGTTGGCAAACGCAATCATTTCCCGGGCAATCTCTTTCTGTCCGGTGAACTCCTGCTTGAACTGCACGGTGGAGGTTTCCCCACACATTGCCATGTCTTTTATCTCTTCCTGCGTCATTCCTGTTCTCTGTCGGCGGTTGTTGTTCCAATGTTTCAGACGCAAAAATAATTGATTTATTTTTAATCAAAGAATAATACGGTGAAGAAATTACCAACCAGTATGGGTTTCGGCACGTCCCCTTCATTTAAATGGGCTGTTTGTCAAGCGTCCATCGGCTGATGGACGCTCGTCTTTCGTCCGATGGACGACTGGCGGAGCGGCGGTTCGCTGCCGATAAGCCGCCTTAAATGAAAGAGCCGTGATTTATTCAGTCCGTTTACATCAGCTTTGTAAAATAAAGGTTCAAATCTTGCGCTTTTTTGAGAAAAACGATTAACTTTGTTGCAATCTACCCATTAATCAGACCATAGGTCGAAATTAGACAGAAAAGTTTTATGGCACGAATATATGACAATATAGAAGTGAAATTCAAAGAAGGGCTATTGGGTATCATGTCCTCTGGCGGAGTGGAACGCGTGGATTTCTGCGTGGGGTACTTTAATCTCCGGGGGTGGAACATGATAGTCAGTCAAATCGATGAACTTCCCGGCGGATATGTCTACGAAAGCGATGAACAGAAATATCGTGTTTGCAGACTGTTGGTAGGGATGCACCGTCCCCCTGAAGAACTGCTACGCCTCTTTTATAGCTCCAGTAAGGAAATCGTAGACTCCGAATACGCCAATAAATGCAAATTGCAGATTGCGGCGGATTTCAAGAGACAACTCCTCATCGGGCTGCCGACAAAGCAAGATGAATGGACGCTCCGTCGGTTGTCTGCCCAGCTTAAAGATGGAAAAGTTACCGTCAAGTTGTATTTGAAAGAACCCCTTCACGCAAAACTATACCTTGCCTATCGTCCGACCGATTTTTCAAGCAAGATTATAGGAATCATGGGCAGTAGCAATCTCACATATTCAGGTTTTACAGGACAAGGAGAACTGAACGCCGACTTCACGGACAGTGACCACGTAGAGAAATTGGCCAATTGGTTTGACGACCGTTGGAACGATCGTTTCTGCCTTGATATTACACAAGAACTGATAAAGGTAATTGATGAGAGCTGGGCGAGTGAGCGCATCATTCCGCCTTACTATATCTATCTCAAAACGGCATACCACCTCAGCCAAGAGGCACGGTCGGGTATTAAGGAGTTCACGCTCACTCCCGAATTTCGGCATGAGTTGTTTGATTTCCAGCAGACGGCCGTGAAAATAGCTGCCCGTCATCTCCGCAATGAAAAGCGTGGAGGAGCAATGATTGGTGACGTGGTGGGATTGGGGAAGACCATCACCGCCTGTGCCATCGCCAAGATATACGAGACCACATACGCCAGCAGTACGCTTGTCATCTGTCCTGCCAACTTGCAGGAAATGTGGCGCAAGTATGCCGTCAAGTACGATTTGAAAGTGGACATCATGTCTATGTCGAAACCTATCGATGTAGACAGTGTGCGTTATTACCGTTTGATAATTGTTGATGAAAGTCACAACCTTCGCAATGGTGGTAAGCGTTATGCTAACATCAAGGCACTCATTGAGCATCAGGACAGTAATGTACTGCTTTTGACTGCAACTCCCTACAACAAGGATTTCTCCGATTTGGCTAACCAATTAAAACTGTTCATCTCCGAAGAACAGGACCTTGGAATCCGTCCAGAGGAATATATCCGCCAACTTGGCGGCGAACGAGCTTTCATGCAACGACACAGTGAGGTCTTTATACGTAGTATCAAAGCATTTGAACAAAGCCCGTATGCCGAAGACTGGAACGAACTTATGAAATTGTTCCTTGTAAGGCGCACCCGTACTTTCATCAAAGAAAATTATGCTAAGGTAGACGAAGAGGACGGTCGCAAATATCTTTTGTTCAACGACAATACACGTTCTTATTTCCCTGACCGCATCCCCAAGGCCATAAAATTTGACACGGTAGAAGGCGACCAGTTCTCACGCCTCTATTCTTCCGACATGATAAGCATGATGGAGGACTTGCAGTTGCCGCGTTATGGCTTGGTGAACTATATCAGCGAAAAGAAAATCGCAGATGCGACGACATCAGACAAGCAACTGATAGAGAATCTATCGCGTGCCGGCAACCGCATGATGGGCTTTTGCAAGAGCACCTTTTTCAAACGTATCGACAGTAGCGGCTTTTCGTTCTTGGTTACGCTCTACCGCCACATCCTGCGCAATATGGTTTTTGTCTATGCCATAGAGAACAAACTGCCGTTGCCCATTGGCGACGAGAATACTTTGCCCGACGACTATGTGGCGGACGAGGACACCAGCCATTCGCTGTTCTCTTCCGACGACAATACCTTTGGCAAAGGAGAGACTATCAACATCCCCACTGACATTGATGTTTATCGGCGCAAGGCGTGTGAATACTATAAGATCATCTGCTCCAAGAACAATCTGGCATGGCTCGACAGCAAGTATTTCAAACGCACACTCAAGCAACATCTGCTTGCCGACTGCGAAAAGATCATCGACATGATACGGCTTTGCGGCGTTTGGAAATCCGCCGACGACCAAAAGCTCTCTGCCCTTGACAAACTGCTCAGAACAGCCCACGCCAAGGAAAAGGTCATTGTGTTCACGCAATATTCCGACACGGCTCGCTATGTCTATCAGCAACTGAAAAACCGCGGATATACCCACATAGGCTATGTGACAGGCGGCTACAAGAATCCTACGGAAATAGTGGAGCGTTTTTCGCCTGTGAGCAACGGCAAGGCAAATCTCTCGCCCGACGACGAATTACGTGTCCTCATTGCAACAGATGTGCTTTCCGAAGGACAGAACTTGCAGGATGCCCACGTCATAGTAAATTTTGACCTTCCCTGGGCGATCATCCGCCTCATCCAGCGTGCCGGACGTGTAGACCGTATCGGGCAGAAGGAGAACAAGATTTTTTGCTACTCTTTCTTCCCTGCCGATGGCGTGGAGAGTATCATCCGTTTACGTTCGCGCCTCAATGACCGCATCAACGAGAATGCCAACATTGTGGGCAGCGACGAGGTGTTTTTCGAGGGAAACGAACAGAATTTGCGTGATATGTTCAATGAGAAGAGCGGTGTGCTCGACGAGGAGGATGACGGTGACGTGGACTTGTCGTCACAGGCATACCAAATATGGAAGAACGCCACTGACACCAACCCAAAGTTGAAGCAGATAATTCCTAATATACCGAACATCGCCTATTCTACCAAAGCGGTGAATGATGCCGGAGAACAGGGCGTGATAACTTATGCGCGCACAGCCAACGACTTTGACGTGCTTTCATGGCTTTCGCCGGACGGAACGCTGGTGAGCCAATCGCAAAGACGCATCCTGCAACAAATGGCGTGTGATGCCGACACTCCTGCCGTGATGCCGCTTGATGACCACCATCAGTTGGTGGGGAAAGCTATTGATGAGATAACAGAACAGACCTCTACGGCAAGTATCGGCGGCATTCTCGGTAACCGCTTCTCCACCCGCTACCGTATCATACAGCTGCTTGAACACGCCTATAACCGCCCCATAGACCTGTTCTACAGCCAAGAGGTGAAGTCGCAGCTGAAACTTGCAATCGACGACATCTACAACAATCCGCTGCTCGAAAGCACCAAGACCATACTCGGGCAGATGCTGCGCCGGTCGCAGCAGGACGAGATTGTGGACTATATACTCGAGTTGCGGCGCAACGGCATGTTCTGCCGCATCAGCGACGACAAAGACAAGCGGCATGAGCCGCAGATAATATGCTCCATGGGGCTACGCCTAAACACTAATACAACAGACATACAATGAACAGAAACACATTTAACCGGCTTATATCACAAGGAGACTGGCAGGAAATGTTCATCACCGAAATGGGTTGGAACAAGCCCCAGGGCCAGCAGACGCTGCCGATGATAGCTGCCGACGACACCGACTATAATTTCACGGTGGTGGCACAACGCAACGGATTCCAGATACTCACCTGCCGCGTGTCTCAGATACCCAATATGTCCACAAGCCGCAAGATAGACATGAAGCTGCGCAGACAAGCCAACGACTACATCGCCATATACACGCTGCCGCAAGGCGAACATCATCTGTGGGCTTGCCCTCTCAAGATTAACGAGAAGCGCGACATGGTTCTGGTGGAGTATGCCACGACAGAACAGGCTGATTTCCTTTTCTCCAAACTGGCCGACATCACCTTCGGTGTAGAGGAAACCACCACCATTATCGACGTGCGCCAACGTGTGGCAAGGGCTTTCGCGGTCAATTCCGAAAAGATAACAAAAGATTTTTACAGCGGTTTCCGCAAGCAGCACAAGGCCTTCGCGGAGTTTATCACCGGCATCGACGACAACATCCCCCTCTACGACAAGAAGAAACAGGAACTCAACCGCAACAAACTGTGGTATGCTTCGGTGATGCTCAACCGCCTTATGTTCTGCTATTTCATACAGAAGAAAGGGTTTCTCAACGGAGACGTTGATTATCTCTCCCACCGTTTGCAGATGGTACAGAAGGAAGAGGGCGACAACCGGTTCTTTCGTTCTTTCTATCGCGACTTCCTCGTTTCGCTGTTCCACGATGGTCTTAACGCCCCTCACCACACGCCCGAATGGGAACGCCGCTTCGGGCGCATACCTTATCTGAACGGTGGCATGTTCGACGTGCATACGCTGGAGCGGCAGTATGACGGAATCAACATTGCCGACGAGGCTTTCATTTCTCTTTTCGCTTTCTTCGACACGTGGCAGTGGCACCTCGACACACGCATCACCGCCACGGGCAAGGACATCAACCCCGACGTTTTGGGCTACATCTTCGAGCAGTATATCAACGACCGCTCCGCAATGGGCGCATACTACACCAAGGAGGACATCACCGAGTATATCTCCAAGAACTGCATTCTGCCGTGGGTGTTCGACCGTGTGGCAGAAACGTCAAGCGGCGATTTTAAGCCTGGGGGGTATGTGTGGAAGACGCTGCGCGAGAGCGGCGACCGCTACATCTATGATGCCGTGAAGCGCGGACACACCTCCGATTGGCAGCAGCGTATACCTGCCGACATCGCCGTTGGCATAGACACTCAAAAGCCCGATTTGCTGGGGCGACGCAAGTTGTGGAATCGTCCTGCCAGCGAACAGTTTGCCCTGCCGACAGAGATATGGCGCGAGACCGTTGAGCGTCTTCAGCGATGCGATAGCTTGGAGACTAAGATAAGCAGCGGTGAGATTACCCATATCAACGATTTCATCACGCTAAACCTCGACATACGCTCCTTTGCATACGATTTGCTCGCCACCACTGCCGATCATCTCTTTGTGGCGCATTTCTATCATGCCTTGCAGGGCGTCACAATCCTTGACCCGACCTGTGGGTCGGGCGCGTTCCTGTTCGCCGCCATGGGCATCCTCGAACCCCTTTATGAGATATGTATCATGCGTATGCAAGAGTGGAACGCCGCCAACCCCAACTTGTTCCGTGATGAGCTGGGAGAGATAGCAAGCAAGTATCGCTCCAACATACAATACTTCATTTACAAGAGCATCATCCTGCGCAACCTCTATGGCGTGGACATCATGGTTGAGGCTACTGAGATAGCCAAACTGCGGCTGTTCTTGAAGATGGTGGCTGTGGTGGAAGTGGACAGGCGCGCCGACAACATGGGGCTTGACCCTCTGCCCGACATCGACTTCAATATCCGGTGCGGCAACACGCTTGTGGGCTATGCCACGGAGCGTGAACTGGAGCGCGACTTGGTAGGCGGTGATATGTTCGCCAACTATGATTTTAGGGAGAAAATAGAAGAAAAACTGAATGTTGTGGCGGCAGCCTACGAACTTTTCCGCCAAGTGCAGCTGACGGGCGATGATGACCGGGTGGAATACGCCCGGGCCAAGAACGACCTTCGCCGCGAACAGGCTGAACTCAACGATTTGCTTTCTCGCCACTTGTTTGCCGCTGAAGGCTCAAACAAAAAAGAAGAATACCCTCTTTTCCTGTCTTCGCACCAACCTTTCCATTGGCTCGCTGAATTTTATACCATAATTCATGGTAATGGTGGGTTTGATGTGGTGATTGGTAATCCGCCGTATGTGGAGTATAATAAAAGAGACCCCAAAACAAATAAGTCGGTAAGCGATTATTACAAGATACGTAACTACAAGGCAGAGAGTTGCGGCAATCTGTATGCTTTTGTAATGGAGCGCACAAAAATTATTACAAAAGATGCTTCCTACATTGGAATGATTGTTCCTTTGAGTGGCCATAGCACAGAAAGAATGGCTCCGTTGGTTCGTAATTTCTACAATGCATATGGTTTGCGTCTGCACTTAAATTTAAGTGCGGACGCACACCCTCAAAAACTTTTTGAGGGTGTGAAGTTCCGCTTGTGCGTTTTCTTTGTTTCAAATGCACATGAAGGACACTATACCACGAAATATACAAGGTGGTATGCAGAGGAGAGAGAGAATTTATTCAAGAAAATAAACTATGTCGACGATTCGCATTATGCGTATGGGAATATAATTGGCAAGATTCCATCACCATTAATTGTAAGGTCTTTGAATCGAATGAGGAAAGACTCGCTTTTTTTCTTTACTGAAGCCGGTGCAAAAAAATGCCTTTATCATAATGCTCCCGTAAATTGGATACGCTCGCATTCGTTCATTCCTTATTTTTCAAGCGAAAGAGATGGCGAAGGAGTAACAACTCAGCTAAAGCAGATACCATTTGAAAGAATGGAGAATGTAAAAATTGCAAGTGCTATTATAAACAGTTCTTTATTTTTTATTTGGTGGTTGGTAAACTCAGATTGCTATCATTTGAATAAACCGGAGATTGCGGAATTCCGTTATAGTAAAGGAAATAGATGCGATGCCGAATTAGTTGATTTGTCAAATAAGTTGGCTAAAGACATGCTATCTAAGTCAAGAAGACGAGTTTATAATTATCGTACATCTGGACGTGTAGAATACGATGAATTTTACATGAAACTCTCCAAACCCATCATCGACGAAATTGATAAGGTGTTGGCGAAGCACTACGGCTTTACCGACGAGGAGCTGGATTTCATTATCAACTACGACATCAAGTATCGTATGGGCGTAGAGCTGAATGAAGACTAAAAAATCACTTGATGATGCAACTCCTTGCCCTGCCTCACATTGGCAATACCGGCTTGCTGCAATTGGCGAAGGTGGGCTTTCTCGCCCCAAGCCATATCTCATCGCTGTCTGTTTTGCCCACAATGAAGTGGGCAACGGAGACTGCCCGACGTGAAGATGTGGCGGTGGTGAGCGGCTTCTCTTCTCGCATGGAAAAGGAGGTGCTCCGTGTGTTGCTCCGCGGCAAGTGCGGCATAATCTTGTTGCTTGGCCGGCAGATGTACAAGACGCTTCCCGAGGTGTGGCGGCAGCAGTTGGCTGCCAACCGTCTGCTGATAGTCTCCACCAGCAAGCAGATGCGGCAAAGCCGCCAAGCCGCCTTTAACCGCAATGCACAGGTGTGTGAGCTTGCCGACCGCATAGTGATGCCGACCGTGCCGCCGGCAGACAGCAGCCTGTATGAACTTTACAACGTTCAGAAAGAAAAGAACCGCTTGACCACACTGCAGTGATGCCAATGCGTTCCGTGTCAATGACGCAAGTTTCACATACCTTAACCCCGAAATGTTAAATTCACGCCTTGCTCTTGACGCGAGAATGCCGTCGCTCTGCGTGAAACGGACTTTTGGCGGAAATTCGGGGTTTCTTGGGTGATTTGCGTATTTTACTTGTTTTCAACCGTTTAATTGAGGTTTTCGGGAAGAAAGCGCAGTCCGCTTTTAGCAAAGCTATCGTTCTCCAGGAGCAAAGCTATCGTTTGCTCCTGGGAAAAAGCATTTCGTTTTCGGGAAAATGGGGTTTTTCGGCGAAAATCTTAGGCGATTCTGTGGTGTTGCGTGCTGTTATGCCGGTCTCGGGCAAAGGGGAACGGACTAAGCGAAGCGAAAACCGTGCCGTTTTATACCGTTAGGCATCGGGAATGGGAATTTTCAAATGTTAAATTCGGGAGAGGAGACCGTTAAAAGTTGTAATGCCCGGGCTGTTGTTGGACTACTCGGACTGCTCGGAGGTATTGGACGGCTCGGAGGTGCCGGACAACTTGATTGGGCGTTTTTAACAAAAAAACTCCCCTCCCTCGCCTTTTTCGGCTGAGGGAGGGGAGCGGTCATTTTTTTATTGCCTGTTGTTATTCCTTTCTCCAGAGCTTCGACATATCCTCGAGGCTCTTGCCCTTTGTCTCGGGGACGAGCTTCCACACGAAGACGGCGGCGGCGACGCAGATTGCGCCATAGAGGCCGTAGGTGAACCAGTGGCCGAAGTCGTCACCCTCGGTGAGATGCATGTTGAACATCGGCACGAAGGTGGAACTTACGATGAAGTTGAACACCCACTGGAACGCAACGGCGATAGCCACCGCCGCGCCGCGGATGGTGTTGGGGAACAGCTCCGCGATGAGCACCCACGCTATGGGACCCCACGAGAACATGAAGCTGGCGCTGTAAA
>CAVHWJ010000043.1:0-10375 GCA_963639565.1 uncultured Prevotella sp.
TGGTTAATTTATGGCTATTCGTGTCAAAAAGATATTTGTTTTCTTTTGAACATAAATTTCCATAAATTAACCACGAATTTTCATTAATTGTAGCTATGTATTATTGCTGAATAGTTGCCCTTTTTTGCGTAAACCATATTTATTTGCTAAATTCGCACCCCAAATAGGATATTTGAAACTGATGAAAAAACTGTTCATAGAGACATACGGCTGCCAGATGAACGTGGCAGACAGCGAGGTTGTGGCTTCCATAATGAAAATGGCGGGCTATGAACTCTGCGACGACGAAAACGAGGCGGAGGCGATTTTCCTAAACACGTGCAGCGTGAGGGAGAACGCCGAAAACAAGATATACAACAGGCTCGAAACGCTTCACGCCGAACGCAAGAAGGGGCGCGCGCTGATACTGGGCGTGCTCGGCTGCATGGCGGAGAGGGTGAAAGACGACCTGATAGAGAACCACCACGCCAACCTGGTGTGCGGCCCCGACAGCTACCTCAACCTGCCCGACATGATAGCGCAGTGCGAGACGGGCAGCAACGCAATCGACATAGAGCTGTCGAAGACGGAGACATACCGCGACGTGGTGCCGCAGCGCATCAGCGGCAGCAAGGTGAGCGGCTTCGTGAGCATAATGAGGGGCTGCAACAACTTCTGCCACTACTGCATAGTGCCTTACACACGCGGACGCGAACGCAGCCGCGACCCGGAGAGCATCCTGCGCGAGGTGAGAGACCTGAGCGAGAGGGGCTTCAAGGAGGTGACGCTGTTGGGGCAGAACGTGAACAGCTACGGACTTACGCCGGCCGGCAAGCGTCCCGAGGGCGGTGTGAGCTTCGCGCAGCTGCTGCGCATGGTGGCGCGCGAGGTGCCGCACATGAGGGTGAGGTTCACCACATCGAACCCCGAGGACATGACGGAGGACATCCTCCACGCCATTGCCGACGAACCCAACATCTGCCGCCACATACACTTCCCGGCGCAGAGCGGCAGCGACAAGATTTTGAAGCTGATGAACCGCAAATACACCCGCGAGCAGTATCTCAGCACCATCGACGCAATCCGCCGCATCATCCCCGGCTGCGGCATCACCACCGACATCTTCGTGGGCTACCACGACGAGACGGAGGAGGACCACCAGATGACGCTCTCGCTCGTTAAGGAGGTGGGCTTCGACTCCGCCTTCATGTTCAAATACTCCGAACGCCCCGGCACCTACGCCGCAAAGCACCTGCCCGACAACGTGGCGGAAGAGACGAAGATAAGGAGGCTCAACGAACTGATACAGCTACAGACCGAGGTGAGCGCGGAGCAGAACAGGAAAGACGAGGGCAAGGAGTTCGACGTGCTCGTGGAGGGCTACAGCAAGCGCAGCCGCCAGCAGCTCATGGGGCGCACGGAGCAGAACAAGGCGGTGGTGTTCGACAAGGGCAACCACCACATCGGCGACACGGTGAGAGTTAGGGTTACGGGGTCCACGAGCGCGACGCTGCTCGCGGAGCCGGTTGAAAACGAAGCGTAAGGCAAGATGAAAGAATTTTTCCAGATACTGAGGCGGTTCGTGCCGCCATACAAGAAATACCTGATGCTGACGGTGGCTTTCAACATACTGTCGGCGATACTCAACATTTTCTCGTTCGCGGCGATAATACCAATCCTGCAGATAATCTTCAAGACGGAGAAGGCGGTCGCCGTGACCCGGCTCATGGAATGGGACTGGGACAACCTGAAGGAGGTGGCGGCGAACAACATGGCGTATCTCGTGAACTGGCTCATCGGCGACATCGGGCCTACCACCACGCTGCTTGTGCTCGGCCTTTTCCTCTGCGTCACCACATTCCTGAAGACTGGAGCTTATTTTCTCTCTTCCGCCACGGTGATACCGATACGCACGGGCATCGTGCGCGACATACGCAACCAGCTATACCGCAAGATAACGTCTCTGCCGCTGGGCTTCTTCTCTGAGGAGCGCAAGGGCGACATAATAGCGAGGATGAGCGGCGACGTGCAGGAGATAGAGAACTCGATAATGAGTTCCTTGGACATGCTCTTCAAGAACCCCATCCTCATCATAGCGTATTTCGTGACGCTGCTCTTCATCAGTTGGCAGCTCACGCTCTTCACGATCCTCTTCGTGCCGCTCATGGGGTGGTTCATGGGGAAGACGGGGCGCAAGCTGAAACGCAGTTCCAAGGAGGCGCAGAGCCTGTGGAGCGACACGATGAGCCAGGTGGAGGAGACGCTCGGCGGACTGCGCATCATCAAGGCTTTCTGCGCCGAAGAGAAGATGAACCGCCGCTTTGAGAAGGTGAACGACGAATACCGCGACCAGCTCCTCAAGGTGAACACGCGGCAGCAACTTGCCCACCCGATGAGCGAGTTCCTCGGCACGGTGATGATTATCATAGTGCTGTGGTTCGGCGGCATCCTCGTGCTCAACCAGCACGTGCTCTCCGGACCCACGTTCATCTATTACCTCGTTATACTTTACAGCATCATCAACCCCCTGAAAGATTTTTCGCGCGCGGGCTACAACATCCCCAAGGGACTTGCGTCCATGGAGCGCGTGGACAAAATCCTGCTTGCCGAAAACGACATAAAGGAAAAGGCGCAGCCGGTGCATATCGGCGGCTTCAACTCCACGATAGAGTTCCGCCACGTGTCGTTCCGCTACGGCGAGCAGTGGGTGCTCCGCGACATCAACCTCGTGATAGAGAAGGGCAAGACGATAGCCCTCGTGGGACAGAGCGGCGGCGGAAAGTCCACCCTCGTGGACCTCATACCGCGCTACTACGACGTGCAGGAGGGCGAGGTGCTCATCGACGGCATCAACGTGAAAAACCTGGGCATCCACGACCTGCGCCAGCTCATCGGCAACGTGAACCAGGAGGCGATACTCTTCAACGACTCCTTCCGCAACAACATATCATTCGGCGTGGACAGCGCGACGCAGGAGCAGATTGAGGAGGCGGCGAAAATCGCCAACGCCCACGAGTTCATCACCGCATCGGAAAACGGCTACGACACGAACATCGGCGACCGCGGCGGAAGGCTCTCGGGCGGACAGCGGCAGAGGGTGAGCATAGCGCGCGCCATACTGAAGAACCCGCCTATACTGATTCTCGACGAGGCCACGTCGGCTCTCGACACCGAGAGCGAGAGGCTCGTGCAGGACGCGCTCGAAAGGCTGATGAAGACGCGCACCACGGTGGCCATAGCCCACCGCCTCTCGACGATAAAGAACGCCGACGAGATTTGCGTGCTCCACGAGGGGCATATCGTGGAGCGAGGCACTCACGACGAACTCCTGGCCAAGGACGGATATTACAGGAAGCTCCACGACATGCAGTCGTGACGCGCCCGCGTATATATATTATATAAGGTGGCGCAAGCAACAGAAAAAGGAACGAACAACAGGATTATGATTATAGGATTTGACGCCAAACGGATTGTACACAACAGTACGGGACTGGGAAGCTACTCGCGCAACCTGGTGAACGACCTCGCCGCGGTGCTCCCCCAAGGCACGCAGCTGCGCCTCTACGCCCCCGACAGGGGCAACGACGCGCTCAGGAAACAGGTGAAGGAAACGGCTTTCACACAGTTCGTCTATCCCGACAACTGCAATTTCAGGCTCTCGCGCGACCTGTGGCGCGCCAGGGGGATAGTGGAAGACCTGAAGCGCGACCGCGTGGACATTTTCCACGGACTCACCGGCGAACTCCCCACGGGCATCCGCAAGGCCGGCATCAAGACCGTTGTCACCATCCACGACCTCATCTTCATGCACCACCCGGAATACTACAACTGGATAGACACGAAGATATACGCGTGGAAATTCCGCCAGACCTGCCGCGAGGCCGACCGCATCATCGCCATAAGCGAATGTACCAAGCGCGACGTGATACGTTTCGGCGGCGTGGACCCTTCGCGCATCGACGTGATATACCAGAGTTGCAGCACGAAATACAAGCAGCGCGAGAGCGAGAGGAAACTCCAGCAGGTGCGCGGCGACTACCGTTTGCCGGAACGCTACATACTGAACGTAGGCACCGTTGAGGAGCGCAAGAACGTGCTCCTCGCCGTGAAGGCACTGCAGATGCTGCCGCCCGAGATAAGTCTGGTGATTGTAGGCAAGCCCACGCCCTACGCCGACAAGGTGAAGGCTTTTGTAGCCGCCAACGGCATGGACGACCGCGTGTTGTTCCTCCACGGAGTGCCTCACGCCGACCTCCCGGCCATCTACCAAATGGCGGAGGTGTGCGTCTATCCCTCGCGCTACGAAGGTTTCGGACTGCCCGTGATAGAGGGCATACAGAGCGGACTGCCCGTCGTGGCGTGTACCGGCAGCTGTCTTGAGGAAGCCGGCGGCAACCACTCGCTGTACGTGAAGCCCGACGACGCATACGGCATGGCGGAAGCCATAAGCATGGTGCTCAAAGGCGCGCCGGGCAGGGAAGAGCGCATCGCCAAGAGCCAGCAGTATGTCACCCGGTTCGAGGGCAACAACGTGGCGCAGAAGGTTATTGACGTTTACAGGAAACTGTAAGGGAATGAAACCGCTGTTAGAAACGTGAGTAAATATGCCCACTAATCGCATATAAAGGAAATGCGTACCCCAACTATAAAAGTAAGGCAAAAATGAAAAACGAATTTTCGTTGTTTGACTTTTGTAAAAAGAAAGCAGACAAAGCACAAATATATGGTGAAGAGACTCTCGATGAAGATGGCAACGTTATTCCCTTTGTCGAACAAGCAGCTCTTATAACGCATTATTTGCAACTTCATGATAAAGGTTTGAATATGCCTTATGCCCAGCAAGCAGAAGGCATATTGAATTTGTGGTATGAGTTCGTCAAAGGGACAAAACAACAAAAATCAAAAGAATTTGAAGGAGTATCTGAAAGTGCATTAGGCTATCAGAGATACTTGTTCCCGGATTTGTTTGAAGCCCCATTCCAAGCCCCAAAGAATCCCAAGTTTACGTTTATAGACCTGTTCGCGGGCATAGGCGGGTTCAGAATGGCATTTCAGAATCTTGGCGGAGAATGTGTATTCTCCTCAGAGTGGGACGAAAAGGCAAAGAAGACATACTTTGCCAACTACGGAGAGGTACCATTCGGAGATATAACGAAGGAAAGTACAAAGAACAAGATTCCCAAGGGCTTCGATATTCTTTGTGCAGGATTTCCATGCCAGGCGTTTTCACTTGCAGGAAAGCGACTGGGCTTTGAGGAAACCCGCGGTACGCTTTTCTTTGATGTTGCAGAGATTTTGCGCCGTTACCAGCCAAAGGCATTTTTCCTTGAGAATGTGAAGGGTCTTGTTATCCATGACAAAGGAAGAACGTTCAAGACGATTTTAAACACCTTGGATGAAGTCGGGTATGTTGTTCCTGATCCAGAGATTGTCAATGCAATGTTCTTTGGCGTACCCCAGCATCGAGAGAGAATATACATTGTCGGGTTCAGAAAGGACTTGGGGATAAAGAAAAAAGATTTTACCTATCCAGAACAGAAAAAAGTGACTAAGAAGTGGATTGATGTCCGTGAGGAGACCCCGGTACCTGCGAAATACTATCTTTCAACCACATACATTGAAACGCTCAAACGGCATAAAGCACGTCATGAGGCAAAAGGTAACGGATTCGGGTATGACATTATTCCTGATGATGGTATTGCTCATGCTATTGTTGTCGGCGGCATGGGACGAGAGTGCAATCTTGTTATTGATTTCCGCCAAAAAGACCTTACACCCACAACAAGAATCAAGGGCGAGGTGAACAAACAAGGATGGCGAAAAATGACGCCTCGCGAGTGGGCACGTTTGCAGGGCTATCCTGACAATTTCAAAATAGTAGTTGCCGATGCCTCTGCGTATAAGCAGTTTGGCAATAGCGTAGCTGTGCCGGCTATACAAGCAACGGCAAAGCAGCTGCTTAAAACATTGGATGACAAAAAAGTCTTAAAGATATGGGAGCATTAAAGGAATAGTTGAAAAATTCCACTTTTGAAAGAACAGAATGCAAGTCTACTGCTGAAGGTGATTTGGTGAAATAAACGTGATATGGTGATAACGGGAAATAAAGGTGAATGGAGCGAAATATACACGCTTTTTAAATTGTTGGGAGACGGAAAAGTTCACGCAGGTGATGCCGACATGAACAAGTTAGATTTGTATTACCCAATTCTAAACATCATTCGCCAGGAAAGCCAGCGATATGAATATAAGCCCGACACTGAACAACATATAGTTGTCATTGATGAAGAAGGCAATGAGTATGCCCGGATTTCGATGGACAGATTTCTTGAAGAATCAACAAAGTTGCTCAGTAAAATCAAAAACGCAAAGGAAAGGACTTTCTCTATTCCTGAAACAGAGCATTTCATGAGCGAGATTGGATGTTCAAAGCTGAAAGCACCTTCAACAGACAAGGCTGACATTCATATTGTAATACATGATTTTAGAACCAAAACGACTCCTTTATTGGGGTTCAGTATAAAATCACAACTTGGCAAGGCTTCGACGTTACTCAATGCGGGTCCCACGACCAACATCATTTATAAAGTGGCAGGATATGATTTATCCGACAATGATATAAAAGAAATAAATGGAGTGGGTAGCCATTTGAAAAGGTTATCGGCATTATTTTCTAAAGGCTGCATATTGGAGTATAGTGACATCGACCATTTTGTATTCAAGAACAATCTCCTGTTTTTGGATAATTGTATGCCGCAATTTATCGCGGACTGTCTGTTGGTAGACTGTTTGGGTTCAAATTCCTCAATAGAATATTGTGTGTCAGAAGTGGCGAAGAAGAATCCTTTTGACTACAAAGGCAAAAACATTGATGAATACTATGCCCACAAAATGAAGGTCTTGCTCCTTAGCACTGCCCTTGGAATGATGCCTGGAAAGGAATGGGCAGGCCGGTATGATGTTAATGGAGGGTATCTTGTCGTTCGCAAGGACGGAGAAATAGTCTGCTATCATTTTTATAACCGAAATGATGTTGAGGACTATCTGTATAAGAATACCCGATTTGAAAGAGCCAGCAGGTCTCGTTATGGTTTCGGAAGTCTCTACCGTGGCGAGGATGGCAGTGTTTACATGAAGCTGAATTTGCAGATAAGATTCAAAAAATAGTCCAAGAAACGCTTTCCTTTCAGTACATGTTTCAGTGCATCGTGTCCTACAGCCCATGTCTCCGGAAATACCACAGGTTGCTTTTTGTAACCATACGGTTTGGTTTTTGTGTCAAACCGTAAGGTGTTTTATTTGATAAATTGACGGTTTGTTAGCTTAGTCGGTATGTTAAGCGGAACATTTTGCTGACAAAGTTTTGTCCTTTCATTAAAGTTTCCGACCTTTGCACATCCGAATATAACAATAACAAAATACTGTATCTTATGGCAGATAAATTGGAAGTAAAGGAGTTGGAGCAGGTGGTGGTGCGCTTCTCGGGCGACTCGGGCGACGGAATGCAGCTCGCCGGAAACATCTTCTCCACGGTTTCAGCCACTATTGGCAACGGTATCTCAACGTTTCCCGACTATCCGGCGGACATCCGCGCCCCGCAAGGGTCGCTCACCGGAGTGTCGGGATTTCAGGTGCATATCGGCGAGGGCAAGGTGTACACCCCGGGCGACAAGTGCGACGTGCTGGTGGCGATGAACGCCGCCGCGCTGAAGACACAATATAAATACGCCAAGCCACAGGCCACGATAATCATCGACACCGACAGCTTCGGGGCGAAGGATTTGCAGCGCGCGGAGTTCAAGACAGAGGACTACCTCGCCGAACTCGGCATCGACGCCGACAGGGTGGTGGCTTGCCCAATAACGAAAATGGTGAAGGACTGCCTCGCCGGTTCGGGCATGGACAACAAGGCGGTGCTCAAATGCCGCAATATGTTCGCCCTCGGCATCGTGTGCTGGCTCTTCAACCGCGACGTGACCCTCGTGGAGAATTTCCTGAGGGAGAAATTCGCCAAGAAGCCGCAGATTGCGGAGAACAACATAAAGGTGGTGAACGCCGGATATGACTACGGACACAACGTGCATGCCGGGGTGCCCGCCACTTACCGCATAGAGTCGAAACACAAGGAGAAGGGCCGCTACATGGACATCACCGGCAACAAGGCCACGGCATACGGACTTATCGCCGCCGCCGAAAAAGCCGGGATGAAGCTCTTTTTGGGTTCTTATCCTATCACACCGGCCACCGACATCCTGCACGAGCTGGCCAAGCACAAGTCGCTGGGCGTTACCACGGTGCAGTGTGAGGACGAGATTTCGGGCTGCGCCAGTGCCATAGGAGCCGCGTTCGGCGGCGCGCTGGCGGTGACATCGACATCTGGCCCAGGCGTGTGCCTAAAGTCGGAGGCGATGAACCTCGCCGTTATCGACGAACTGCCGCTCGTGATTGTGGACGTGCAGCGCGGCGGTCCCTCGACGGGTCTTCCCACCAAGAGCGAGCAGACAGACCTCTTGCAGGCTCTCTACGGCCGCAACGGAGAATCGCCGATGCCGGTGGTGGCGGCTACAAGTCCCGCCGACTGCTTCGATGCCGCCTATAATGCGGCGAAGATAGCCCTGGAACACCTCACGCCAGTGATACTCCTCACCGACGCTTACGTAGCTAACGGTTCGGCGGCGTGGAAACTCCCCGACATAGCGAGTCTGCCGGAAATCCGCCCCCACTACGCCACGGAGGACATGAAAGGCGACTACACGCCCTACCGCAGGGACGAGGAAACGCTCGTGCGCTACTGGGCGATACCCGGTCAGGAGGGTTACACCCACATCCTCGGCGGACTGGAGAAGGACGGCAACACGGGTGCTATCTCCACCGACCCGGAGAACCACGACCGCATGTGCCGCTTGAGAGCCGGCAAGGTGGCGCGCATACCGGTGCCCGACCTTGAGGTTTCGGGCGACGCCGACGACGCAGACCTGCTCATCGTGGGCTTCGGCGGAACATACGGACACCTGTATTCGGCAATGGAAGAGCTGCGCAAGAAGGGCCATAAGGTGGCATCCACGCAGTTCAAGTATATCAACCCCCTGCCGGCGAACACCACGGCGGTGCTCGCGAAATACCCCAAGGTGGTCGTGGCGGAGCAGAACCTCGGACAGCTTGCGGCATATCTGCGCGGCAAGGTGGACGGCTTCGTGCCGTACCAGTATAACGAGGTGAAGGGACAGCCGTTTGTCGTGGCGGAGCTGACGGCGGCTTTCGAGGAGATAATAAAAAAGTGATAACGTCTAATTTGATTGAGAATGTTTACAGTACAAGACTATAAGAAAGGACAGCCACGGTGGTGCCCGGGCTGCGGCGACCACTTCTTCCTTGCCTCGCTCCACAAGGCGATGGCAGAATTAGGCGTACCGCCGTATGAGACGGCAGTGATTTCGGGCATCGGATGCTCAAGCCGTCTGCCGTATTATGTGGGGACATACGCCATGCAGACAATCCACGGCCGCGCGGCGGCAATCGCCACGGGACTGAAGGTGACGAACCCCGGCCTCACCGTGTGGCAGGTGAGCGGCGACGGTGACGGCCTCGCCATCGGCGGAAACCATTTCATCCACGCCATGCGCCGCAACATCGACATCAACGTGATACTGCTCAACAACCGCATCTACGGACTCACCAAGGGACAGTATTCGCCCACCAGCCCACGCGGCTTCGTGAGCAAGTCGTCGCCATACGGCACGGTGGAAGACCCGTTCCGCCCGGCGGAACTCTGCTTCGGCGCGAGGGGACATTTCTTCGCCCGTGCGGTGGCCACCGACGCGCAGGGGACTATCGACATACTGAAGGCCGCCAAGCTGCACAAGGGAGCCGCCGTGTGCGAGATATTGCAGAACTGCGTGATATTCAACAACGGCGCATACGACTCCATCTACAAGAGCGAGGGCAGGAAGAAGAACGCCATCTACGTGAAGCACGGCCAGCCGCTCGTCTTCGGCGAGAACAACGAATACGGCCTCGTGCAGGAGGGTTTCGGCCTGAAGGTGGTGAAGATAGGCGAGAACGGCATCACGGAGAAGGACATCCTTGTGCATGACGCCCACTGCGAGGACAACACCCTGCAGCTGAAGCTCGCCATGATGGACAACGAGCACGGCTTCCCCGTTGCGCTCGGAGTGATACGCGACGTTGAGGCACCCACCTACGAGACCGCCGTGGCGGAGCAGATTGAGGAGGTGAAGGGCATGAAGAAATACCACAATTTCGCGGAGCTGCTCGAGACGAACGACACTTGGGAGGTGAAGTAACTCTCACCCCTCGTCAGACGAAAAGTCGGAGATAAATGCACCTTATCCGTGTTTAAAAACGAGATAAGGTGCATTTATCTCCGATTTTTTAG
>CAVHWJ010000043.1:11024-13812 GCA_963639565.1 uncultured Prevotella sp.
CCGTCGGGCAAGCCGGTGCGCATCGAGATGTTCTGCCACGGCGCGCTGTGCATGGCAATCAGCGGCAAGTGCTACCTGAGTCTCGACAACGCCAACCGCTCCGCCAACCGCGGCGAGTGCATACAGCTGTGCCGCCGGTCGTACACCGTGACCGACAACGAGACAGGCACGCAGCTGGAGATTGACAACAAATACGTGATGAGTCCCAAGGACCTGAAGACCGTGCGCTTCATCGACCGCATGATGGAGAGCGGCGTGAGGGTGTTCAAGATTGAGGGCAGGGCGCGCGGCCCGGAGTATGTCTACACGGTGGTGACGTGTTACAAGGAGGCGATACGCAGCGTTATCGAAGGCACTTTCACCGAGGAGAAGAAGGACGAGTGGGACAGGCGGCTCGCCACGGTGTTCAACCGCGGCTTCTGGGACGGCTACTACCTGGGGCAGAAACTTGGCGAGTGGAACAAGAACTACGGTTCGTGCGCCACGGAGCGCAAGGTCTACGTGGGCAAGGGCGTTAAGTATTTCTCAAAGCTCGGCGTGGCGGAGTTCGCCATCGAGGCGGCCGACTTCAAGAAGGGCGACAAGCTCCTCATCACCGGACCCACCACGGGCGTTGTCTACATGACCGCCGACGAGATACGCTATGACCTGAACCCCGTGGACGAAGCCCGCAAGGGACAGCGCGTGTCGATGCCCGTGCCGGCGAAGGTGCGCCCCAGCGACAAGCTATTCAAACTGGAAATGGTGGAAAAGAAATAATAACTGACTATGACAGACAGGAACAAACCATATTTCGTTACCTCCAATAATTTTCATGGAGACAAGGAATATACCGAATGGCTGAAGGAAATAAAGAATCGCTATCAGAGCATTCGAAATCGGGTGGCACTGCAGGCTAACTACGGTGCGTTGGAATTCAACTGGCTTTTGGGTCGTGACATCGTAAAGAAAAAGGCAGAGGCAAGATGGGGTGAAGGGGTAGTAAACCAGCTCTGTCTTGACCTTAGAGCCACCTTTCCCAATGTGCGTGGTTTCTCGGTGCGCAATCTTTATTACATGAAGGAATGGTATGAGTTCTATATGTCCGACGAAGAGCATAAACAAATTTTGCACCAGTTAGGTGCAAAATTGCAAGAGACTGAAAATCAGAACCCTATAAAATTGCACCAATTAGGTGCAGAAATTGTATCGGCAAACAGAATATCCGAAATTTTAAAGAATGACGGTATGCTGCCGATGTTTGGCGTTGTGCCGTGGAAACACCATTTGGTCATTACGTCGAAGTGCAAATCTGTCAGCGAGGCATTCTATTACATAACACGCATTATAGACGAAGGACTCAGCAAACGTGAACTTGAGGACATTATCGAAGCAGGTGATTTCAGCAGATTTGGTCGAGCCATTACGAATTTCCCGTCACTGTTGCCATCCTCCCAAAGCCAACTTGCGGTTAATGTCCTGAAAGATCCGTATCGCTTGGATTTCCTTACATTGGAAAGAGGTTATGACGAGCATGACCTGGAAACGGCGATAGCCAAAGACATCACCCGTTTCTTGCTTGAACTCGGAAGCGGCTTCACCTATGTGGGCAGACAACCGGAACTTGTCGTCGGCAATGAGGGGTATTTCCCCGACTTGCTTTTCTATCACATACGCCTCCGTTGCTATGTCGTGATAGAATTGAAGGTAGTTGATTTCAAGCCGGAGTTCGCAGGAAAACTGAACTTCTATGTGGCTGCTTGCAACAAGTTGCTACGCCAGCCAGGAGACAACCCCACGATAGGTCTTCTGCTCTGCAAGTCAAAAGACCAGACCAAAGTGGAATGGGCGTTTGACAGCATACAGAACCCCATGGGGGTAGCCACATACGAGGGGATAAAGATAAAAGACAAGCTCCCCTCTGCCGAAGATTTGAAAAGACGTCTCGATACGGTGGAACAAGAACTCAAAGAATACAAAGAAAAGGAAAGAACGGAAAAAACTGACAATACTGATATAGATAACATAGTAAAGCAATAAAACATAACAATGGCAACAATAAACGAATTGCAAGACGAGGTGATCGAGGAGTTTTCCGACTTCACCGACTGGATGGACAAATACCAGCTGCTCATCGACCTGGGCAACGAACAGGAACCGCTCGACGAGAAATACAAGACCGAGAGCAACCTTATCGACGGATGCCAGAGCCGCGTGTGGCTGCAGGCCGACTACGCCGACGGAAAGATAACATTCACCGCCGAGAGCGACGCGCTCATCGTGAAGGGCATCATCGCGCTGCTCATCAGGGTGCTCAGCGGACACACGCCGCAGGAGATACTCGACGCCGACCTGTATTTCATCGACCGCATCGGACTGAAGGACCACCTCTCGCCCACGCGCTCCAACGGACTGCTCGCCATGGTGAAGCAGATACGTATGTACGCGCTGGCGTTTAAAGTGAAGGGCGGGGAATGAGAAAGCTGAAGACGGTGGAGATGCACCGCATGACGGTGGAGGACTTCCGCGAGAGCCGCAAGATGCCCCTCATCGTGGTGCTCGACGACGTGAGGTCGCTCCACAACGTGGGGTCCGTGTTCCGCAGCGGCGACGCCTTCCGCATCGAGGGCGTGTGGCTCTGCGGCATAACGGCGCAGCCGCCGATGCCGGAGATACACAAGACGGCGCTCGGGGCGGAGGACAGCGTGGCGTGGCGGTATTTCGCCACGGCGACGGAGGCCGTCGGCGAACTGCGCTCGATGGGCTACGAGGTGTGCTCCGTGGAGCAGTGCGAGGGCAGCACCATGCT
>CAVHWJ010000044.1:0-9965 GCA_963639565.1 uncultured Prevotella sp.
AAATTTTTCACGGATGCCATAAAGGCGATACCGCCTGAGATACAGAAACAGGTGGATATGTCCATGGCTGTGTCTGATGCCATTGCCTGTATATTGTCAAAACGTTCTCTCACGCAAAAGGACTTCGCAAAGATGATGGGCAAGACGGAGACGGAAGTCTCACGTTGGCTCGCAGGAAGACACAATTTCACCCTTGCCACACTGGCGAAGATTTCGTCAGTGTTGGGAGAGGATTTGATACAAATAGCGCATTAACGCGTGCGAACTTGACTGCGCCACGAAACGCCGACAAGAACAAAACGACAAAGCGTGTAACCACATACAACAACGGTTACACGCTTTGTTGTTTTGTTCCTGCAAGGAGGAAATCACCAAAGGGCGACTTTCCCGAACTGTCCCAAGTCGAGGCTTGCCTTTACCCCCATTGCCCGAAATGCCCTGGCCACGGTCTTGAAAGAAAGGTTCTGCCCCTTCTCTATCCTGCACACCTGTGAACGCTTCACGCCCATAAGTTCGCCGAGCTGTTCTTGAGTGAGTCCCTTTGTTTCTCTGACCTTTCTTATACTGTTACCGATTAGGAAGATTTTAATGTCAGTCTCAAATTCGTCACGACGGGGAGTTCCTATCTCGCCCAAAGTCTTGTCTAACACCTCTTCAAAAGTATACGTTTTCATATCTGCATATCAAATAACGGTTTCCATTTCCCTTTTGTTCCTACTGCAAAGATAACAACATTTGTTGATATACAAGTAAACAAGGGCGATAATTTGTCGGATGATGTACCACAATTCCCCCAAGCGTCCATCATCCAATGGACGGTCGGGGGACAAGGGCTTTGCACAGGACAGACGGCAGAACGACAATGACAAAATATTGCCGTATTCAACAAATATCGCACACGTTGAAAAGAAAACACGATAAGCAAGATACTTTTTTGAAAGAAAAATTTGCATTTTTCTATTAAACGCTCTATATTTGCGCATTGTGTTGCGATTCATTTCACGTACACACATTATCTTAACAGTTTAGCGTAACATAAAGACAGGCAAGCTTATGAAAAAGAGAATACTTTTATCAGTCGTGTCAATGACGTGTGGTCTAATGGTTTCAGCCCAGACCGTACAGAACATTATGGGCAACACAACCAGAGGAAGAGCCTTGTTGCAATCCGCTTCGTTGCTGCCGTTACCGGCAAAGGTTTCGGCAGAGGAGCTACTCGGATGCCCCGAGGGGACAGTATTCGGAGGTGAATATCAGGAGGCAGACGGCCTGATGACAGGCATGGCATCGTCTGACGAAGGAAGAAAAGACGCGGCGACAAGCGTTTACCAGCATTTCAGCGGATGCTTCTACAAGTTCAACGCAATCCGTTTTTTGGGGTTGTTCAACTATTATGACACAGAAACCGGATGGCACTATTGCAGCGACCGGGGAGGTATCGACGACAACGGGCAGATGACGAAGCCGATACAGTTTAAGGTGGCTTTCTATGAAGATGGAGAGGACGGCAATCCCGGCAAGGAGGTTTTCAGCAAGATTGTTGATATAGTAGGAGAAAAGACCGGGGTGAAGCGCGGAAGCGAGCAAGAAGGATATTCAGAGCTGTACTCTTTCCATGCGGACTTGGGCGAAGACATCAAAATGGAGCACGGTTTCATGCAGATAAGTGCAGTAGACACCAAAGACGAAACGACAGACTGCTATTTCGCCCTCTTCACGGCAAGTTCGTCGCCGGAATACAGCCTTATGAAAATCGACAAGCGCGACGGCTCAGACCTCATGTGGAACAAAACCCTGTCGTGCTGCTATTGTTTCTACGGCAGCGGCGAACTTATTGCGCAGAAAGCCTTGAAACTGAACCGTTTTATGTCACCAACAGTATCAAATGCCAGCAAATATTCAAAAGTACAGGTAGAGGTGCAGAATGTTGGTCAGCAAGACCTCAGCGACGCGGAGTTGCAGCTGTGGCTCGACGGCAAGCTGTTGGCTACTGAAAAGATAGATGCCACAGTAGCCACTATGGAAAGCTACAAATACACATTCGGCACCAGAGCCGACTGCTCCGCACCGGGGACACACAATATAACGGTGAAGAACGCCACTCCGGGCTGCGAAGATTTGGTGTGCGACTCTCTGTCTACGGAGATTACAATAGGCGACGGCACCGTTACTTACCCAGAGTCGGAATCGGGCAACAACTACTATTACATAACGAATGTGAAAGTAGGCGACATCGACAATCCCTCAGAAGCGACCCCATACTCCGACTTTACAAATCTGAAAACGGCAATCCAGCCGGGAAAGACATTGGAACTTGAAATCACAGCCAATAAGAAGCGCGCGAACTTCGGCGCATGGATAGACTGGAACAACAACGGTTCGTTTGACGATGCCGGAGAAACGCTGTCGGTAGGCAGCGACGGCAAAGCACAGATAACGATACCGACAGGCTGTAACATCAAGACTGGAGACAAGCGACTGCGCATAGTCACGGCACTTGACACGCCCCAACCTTCCGGTGTATATGGCTTCGGCGAGACAGAAGACTACACGCTTACGGTAGAAAAAGCCGCAGATTCGCCTTCGATAGAGTTGCAGGGCGAAATGATTGAGGCTTCGACAAGCGGAGACAAGAAAACCATTCCTTTCAACATTGCCAATACCGGAGGCAGCACTCTTTCCGCGGATATAAGATACGAATACATCTTGCCAAACGCCCCGACATCTGAATATACGATTGAAAAGAAGGATGTCCCGGCAGAAATAAAGAACAAGGTCATCTGCAAAAAGGCTCAGGGCGATGCTGAACCAGAGGCAAGCGCAGTAACGGAATACGTGCTGAAATATGACAAAGGTCAAAACGGACTGACGGGTATCAGCAATTCAACAACCGCCACATACGCCAGCTACTTGCCGGGAAATATGCTTGCAAGCCTTTCCGGAATGGAAATCAGCAGTGTAGACGTGTTCGTAGGAACACCGGCAAATAACAACAGCATCGTTATCTACGGTCAGAAGACACAGAGCGAAAACGGCGAAACCATTGTGGAACAGCAGTTCACCGCCAAAGAGAACTCATGGAATCATGTTGTTCTTGACCAGCCTGTAAAAATAGGGAATACGGACTTGTGGGTAGGATACAAGACTTCCGGTTTGACAGGAAACCAGTACTGCGTAGGTATTGACGCTGGCAATGCAGTTGTAGGCTTCGGCGACATGGTAAACATCGGCGAAGATGAATGGTGGTCAATGAGCGACTTGGGCATGGACTTTAACTACTGCATTCGTGCCAACGTAAGCGGCAAACGCACGCCGGCAATCAACTGGCTGTCGATAGACAAGAGTCATTTTGAAATCAATGGAGGCGGAAACGAGACGCTTAATGTAAACGTTGATGCTACCGGACTGGAAAAGGCTCTGTATGAAGCCAAAATGGAAATTGTTTCCAACGACGGCTTGAGTTCAGCCATCGATGTTCCGGTATATATCGTAAACGATGCAGTTAGCGGAATATATGCAAAAGCCTACACCGGGGATGCAACGATAAAGCTCTGCGGCAAGAGCGTTTCAGTTTCGGCAGGGAAAGAAATATCAAGTATTTCTGTTTCTGACCTTGCAGGAAGGACAACAAACTCAACCATAGTACACAGTAGAGAGGGGCGCACAAGCCTAATCCCGACAACAGGTGCCATTAACATCATAACCGTAAGATATGCTGACGGCACACACACCACTGTGAAAATCCCGACAATAAACTGACGGAAGCTATCTATTTCTCAGTAACAGATTTCAGGCGGAACTGCCCCCCGGCGAGGGGAAAGCGGTTCCGCCTTTTTTCGTGCGCTTTGCCGGGATTACGCGGTTTTTGTGACACATATCCGTTAAAAACACACGGTTTTCTTGCATACCTCGAATTTCATCTATAACTTTGCTACGGTGTGCGCAATGGCGAAAACTGACCGATATATCGGAAAGAACACGCAATGCCGCAACCGACAGAGAGCGATTCACAATTAAAACCAACTGATACGGAAATGAACATAACGGAAAGATTCTTGAACTACGTGAAGTTCGACACGCAGTCGGCAGAGGAAAGCCAGACGGTGCCGAGCACAAGCAAACAACTCATATTCGCCGAATACCTGCGCGACGAACTGAAAGCCGAGGGCTTCAGCGACGTGGAAATGGACGGCATGGGGTATATCTACGCCACGCTGAAGGCGAACACCAAGAAGGACATACCCACGATTGGCTTCATCAGCCACTACGACACGTCGCCCGACTGCAGCGGCAAGGACGTGAAGCCGCGCATCGTTGAGAACTACGACGGGGGCGACATCACCCTGTCGGAGGGCATCGTGTCGTCGCCAAGGAAATTCCCCGAACTGCTCGCTCACAAGGGCGAGGACATCATCGTGACCGACGGACACACGCTGCTCGGCGCCGACGACAAGGCTGGCATCGCGGAAATCGTACAGGCGATGTGCTGGCTGCGCGACCACAAGGAGATTGAGCACGGCGACATACGCATGGGCTTCAACCCCGACGAGGAAATCGGCATGGGGGCGCACCACTTCGACGTGGAGAAGTTCGGCTGCCAGTGGGCTTACACCATCGACGGCGGTGACCTCGGCGAACTGGAATACGAGAATTTCAACGCCGCATCGGCTAAGGTGACGATACACGGAGTGAGCGTTCACCCGGGCTACGCCAAGGGCAAGATGATTAACGCCAACATGCTCGCGGCGGAGTTCATCGGAATGCTCCCTGCCGACGAGACGCCGGAGACGACGGAGGGCTACGAGGGTTTCTACCATCTGCTCGGCATAGAGTCGGGCATCGAGAACGCCAAGCTCTCGTATATCATCCGCGACCACGACCGCAAGACGTTCGAGGAGCGCAAGCGTTTCATCACCGGCGTGGCGAACAAGATGAACGAGAAATACGGCGAAGGCACGGTGGAGATTGCCGTGAACGACCAGTATTATAACATGAAGGAGAAGATTGACCCGGAGATTCACGTGATAGACATCGTGCTGAAGGCCATGGAGCAGTGCGGCGTACCCCCAAAGGTGACCCCAATCCGCGGCGGCACCGACGGGGCGCAGCTTTCTTTCAAGGGCCTCCCCTGCCCTAACATCTTCGCCGGCGGCGTGAATTTCCACGGCCCGTATGAGTTCGTGAGCATCCAGGTGATGGAAAAGGCTATGCAGACGATAGTGAAAATCTGCGAACTCACGGCAGGGTACAACAGTTGAAACACCCGACAAGCTAACGGGGAGGCCTCATAACGGTCTCCCCTTATAAAATTCTTATAACCCCTATACACTCTTAAAAAATTTATGAGCGAACTCCCAAGCCTTATTAAAGACCTTGCCCTGATACTCGTAGCGGCAGGAGTAGTGACCATTATCTTCAAGCGACTCAAGCAGCCACTTGTCCTCGGATATGTGGTGGCGGGCTTCCTCGTCAGTCCCAAGATGCCCTACATCATGTCGGTGGTGGACATCGCCAACATTCACACGTGGGCGGACATCGGCGTGATGTTCCTGCTGTTCTCGCTCGGACTCGACTTCTCGTTCAAGAAAATCCTCAAGATGGGTTCGTCGCCATTCATCGCCACGTGCGTCGTCGTGTTCTGCATGATGGCGCTCGGCATGACGGTGGGCCACGCCTTCGGGTGGGGGCGCATGGACTGCATCTTCCTCGGCGGAATGTTAGCCATGAGTTCCACCACTATTATATACAAGGCATTCGACGACCTCGGTCTGCGGCAGCAACGCTTCGCAAGCATGGTGATGAGCGTGCTCATACTTGAGGACATGCTCGCCATTGTGATGATGGTGATGCTGTCGGCACTGGCATCCGAGGCCACCCTGAGCGGCGAACAGATGCTGGAGAGCGTGCTGCGCATCGGCTTCTTCCTCATCCTGTGGTTCGTGGTGGGCATCTTCGCCATACCGTGGCTGCTGCGCTCCTCGCGCAAGCTGATAAACAACGAGACGCTGCTCATCGTGGCTCTCGGTCTGTGCTGCGCCATGGCGGTGATTTCCACGCAGGTGGGCTTCAGCAGCGCGTTCGGCGCGTTCGTAATGGGTTCTATCCTCGCCGAAACGGTGGAGGCGGAAAAGATAATAAAGCTCGTGGAGCCGGTGAAAAACCTCTTCGGCGCGGTGTTCTTCGTGTCGGTGGGAATGCTCGTGGACCCGCAGATTCTGGCGGAATACAGCGTGCCGATTATTGTGCTCGTGCTCACGATACTCATCGGACAGTCGTTCTTCGGCTCTTTCGGCTTCCTCCTCAGCGGACAGTCGCTGAAGTCGGCCATGCAGTGCGGCTTCTCAATGGCGCAGATTGGCGAGTTCTCTTTCATCATCGCGTCGCTCGGACTGTCGCTCGGCGTTATCGGCGACTTCCTCTACCCCGTGGTGGTGGCGGTGTCGGTAATCACCACGTTCCTCACGCCCTACATGATACGCCTCTCCACCCCGGCATACAACAACCTGGAGCGACACCTCTCCAAGAACATCATCCGTATGCTCAACGACCTCGCCCTGAGCCACCCCTCGTCGGCGCCGCAGGGCAACTGGCGCAGCCTCATCATGCAGCTGCTGCGCATCACGGTGATATACTCCATACTGTCGGTGGCGGTGACGGCTCTGATGCTGTCGTTCGCACTCGTGCCGCTGCAGCGCGTGATGCCCGTGGAGTGGGCTAACATCGTGTGCGGACTAATAACGGTGGCTCTCATTTCGCCCTTCCTGCGCGCAATGGTGATGAAGAAGAACCACAGCGAGGAGTTCAAGCAGCTGTGGAAGGAGAACAAGATGAACCGCGCCCCGCTGTGCTTCACCATAGTGGTGCGCTTCGTGATAGCAATGGGCTTCGTGTTCTATATCTGCAACTACCTCACGCAATTCGCCCACGCCCTCATCGCCGTGATAGCCATTGCGCTGGTAACGCTGATGATTCTCTCGCGCCAGCTAAAGAAGAGGAGCATCCGCATGGAACGCCTCTTCATGCAGAACCTGCATTCGCGCGACATCAAGGCACAGGTGTACGGCCACAAGCGTCCGCTCTATGAGGGACACCTGCTCGACAGGGACATCCATATCTCCGACTTCGACGTGCCGGAGGATTCGGCGTGGGCCGGCATGACGCTCGCCGAACTGAAACTGGCGTCGAGGTTCGGCGTGAACGTGAGCAGCATCCTGCGCGGCCGTCAGAGGATAAACATCCCGAGCGGCGACGCGCGCATATTCCCCGGCGACAAGATTCAGGTCATCGGCAGCGACGACCAGCTCACGGCGTTCAGCAACGCCTTGAAGACGAACCTCCAGCCTGAGGACACCGACATAGAGAAGAGGGAAATGAAACTGCGCCAGCTCGTGGTGAACGACAAGGGCAGCTTTATCGGCAAAACGCTCTCGGAAAGCGGCATCCGCGACACCTACGGCTGCATGACGGTGGGCATCGAGAAGGGCGAGGAGAACCTCTCGCCGCTAACGCCCGACCACAAGTTCGAGAAAGAGGACACCATTTGGGTGGTTGGCGAGAAAGACGACCTGGAGCGGCTCATGGAAGCCAACAGAACAGTTGAAGCGAAATGAACAGCAAGGTAAAGGGTACAATCTGCGGCATCCTCGCCGCCATAAGCTACGGCACCAATCCGCTCGGCGCGCTCAACCTGTATGCCGATGGGTTGAACGCCACCTCGGTGATATTCTACCGATACTGCATCGCCACGGTAATCTTGGCTCTGATAATGGTGGTAAAAAGAAAGCCGTTCGGCATCACGCGGCAGGAGTTCAAGGTGCTCACTGCGCTCGGCGTTCTCATGGCGGGTTCGTCGCTGGCCTTGTATTGCAGCTTCAATTATATGGATGCCGGCATCGCGTCCACGATTCTCTTTGTCTACCCCGTAATGGTGGCGGTGATAATGGCGGTGTTCTTCAAGGAGAAGGTCACCGCCGTGACCGTCGTCTCGATAGCCCTCGCACTGGGCGGCATCGCGCTGCTCTACAAGGGCGGCGACGGCGCGACGCTCTCCACCTCGGGGATATTGCTCGTTATTGTGTCGTCGCTCACCTACGCCATATATATAATAGTGGTGAACAAGTCGCCGCTGCGGATGTCGTCGGTGAAGCTCACCTTCTACGTGCTGCTCATCGGCACGGTGTTCATCCTCGCCGACTCCCTCGTGGGCAACGGCGACAGACTGCAACCGCTCACCACATGGAGCCAGTGGGGCTACGCTCTGACGCTCGCCGTGTTCCCCACGGTAATATCGTTGATCCTCATGGTTATCGCCGTACACAATATCGGTTCCACGCCTACCGCCGTAATGGGCGCGCTGGAACCAATCACGGCGGTGTGCATCGGCATCTTCGTTTTCGGCGAGGCGTTCACCCTGCGCCTTGGCATCGGCATCAGCCTCATCCTCTGTGCTGTAATCCTCATTGTGGCCGGCAAGTCACTGCCCACGCAGCACGTGACCTACGTGTTTTCACGGCTCGGGAGAAAGGTGAAGAAGAAGTGGAGGTGGAAGGGATAGAGTTTTTGTTTCCTCCTTATAAGAGATTATCCGTCTAATCCGTGTTCAAATAAAAAATCACAGCATATATGAAATACCCCATCGGCATACAAAGTTTCGACAAAATCATAAATGGAAATTATCTATACATAGACAAAACCGCCCAGATTTATGATTTGGTTCAGAACGGGACAATTTATTTTCTGAGCCGTCCACGGAGGTTCGGAAAGTCCTTGCTCATGTCTACGCTTAAATGTTATTTCCAAGGGAAGAAGGATTTATTCAAAGGGCTTGCCATTGACGCTTTAGAAAAGGAGTGGAAAGAATACCCGGTATTTCATATTGATTTCAACGGAAACAACTTCACTTCTGGCGATGAACTGGAGAGCACACTGACAGGATTTATCGAAAAGCAAGAGGCAATCTATGGCAAAGACCCTTATCATGACACGCTCGGCGACAGATTCTGCTATATACTGAAAGCCGCCCACGAAAAGACAGGACTGCCAGCCGTGGTGTTGATAGACGAATACGACAAGCCCCTGCTTGACGTTATGGACACGGGTCTGGAGACTTGTGTGAACGGACAAACAAGAAAGATAGAAGACTGGAACCGTGAGGTTCTCAAAGGTTTCTATTCTGTGTTCAAGGCCGCCGACGAGCATCTGCGCTTCGTGCTGCTCACCGGCGTGACCAAGTTCTCGCAAGTCAGCGTGTTCAGCGGTTTCAACCAGCCCGACGACATCAGTCTGTCGGCACGCTACGACACCCTGCTCGGCATCACCGAAGAGGAACTGCACACCGTTTTCAAAGAACAGATTAAGCAAATGGCAGCTGAATATGAGTTCACGGAGGACGAGATGAAAGCGAAACTGAAACGGCAGTTCGACGGCTATCATTTCAGCCGCCGCATGATTGGCGTTTACAATCCGTTCAGCGTGCTGTGCGCCTTCAAAGAGATGTGGATCGACGACTACTGGTTCAAGACCGGTTCTCCCACTTATCTCGTGCGGCTTCTCGCGCATTTCAACGAGAACCTCAACGAGATGACAAACAAGTATTACCCCACGAGCCGTTTCGTGGACTACAAGGCCGACATCGAGGCTCCGCTGCCGATGATTTACCAGAGCGGCTACCTTACGATTAAGAAATTCAACCGTCTGACGAACTCCTATCTCCTTGACTTCCCCAACGACGAGGTGAGAAACGGCTTTGTCACCTTGGTCGCATCCAGCTATCTGAAGCCCAAGGAGGAACCGGAAGCGTGGGTGATACAGGTGGCCACGGCAATGGAGAGCGGCGACATGGAACAGATACGCCGGCTCTTCACGTCGTTCCTCGCGAGCATCCCCTATTCCCAGCGGCGCAAGGAGGACGAAAGGGAGAGGGAGCGGTATTTCCAGTACACCTTCTACCTCATCCTGCGCATGAT
>CAVHWJ010000044.1:10231-13482 GCA_963639565.1 uncultured Prevotella sp.
CTCTCGATGTCCACTCCCTCGAACTTGTCCATGAACTCGATGATTTGGTTGCGGTAGTTGTTGCGCTTCACTTTCAGCTCCATTGAAACGGTGAAGAGGTCGCCCTGACGTTTCATTTCGTATGAGTCAATGGCAACCTTGTCGTGGCGCAGACGGTCTATGACCTTCCTAATGCTGTCGCGGCTGCAAGAACTGATTGTCACCGAGATATTCCTTGAGCCTACACGCAGAAGGACGAAATAGACCGTTTCCAAACAGAGCAGGACGAGGAACGTGGACGTTACGGCAAGTTGGTACATACCCGAACCGCACGTCAGACCGATTGCCGACGTGACCCACAGTCCGGCGGCGGTGGTGAGTCCCTTTATCACGTGTTTCCTGAAGATTATCGTGCCGGCACCTATGAAGCCGATGCCTGTGACCACCTGCGAGGCGATGCGCGACGGGTCGAGTGATATGGTCGGCGTGCCAATCTGACCGTCAAAGCCGTATTGCGACAATATCATAAACAACGCACTGCCCATTGCCACGAGGAAATGCGTGCGGAAACCGGCTTCCTTGGCGCGGTACTCACGCTCAAAGCCTATCACGCCGCCGAGCATGGCGGCAACGAAAATACGGATTACATATTCCATCACCCAAAGATTTTCTCCCACTCACGGAAACGCGCCAGTCCGTCATCACCGAATTTGGCTATGCTGCGCTCCACCTTTTCAAGGGGCTTCTCCCTGTCGGGATGCGACTTTGAAAAGAACTTGTCGGCATAGCAAATCAGCTTTTCCTCCAACGTTTCGGGCAGGAAGTCACGGTGAGGCAGGGGGAGGTTCTGGTTCACAATGTCCTCACACGACAGTCCGGCGCCGGTGTGCCGCTCGCAGACGCGGGCGTGGCGCGGCATCCCCTCATTGCGCAGCATTTCCGCCCCGATTATGCCGTGGCGGATATACGGCTCAGTGCCGAAACACTGTATGCCGGGAGCGTCGGTCCTTATTATGCCGATGTCGTGGAGCATCGCCGCCTCCTCAACGAACTGGCGGTCGAGGTTCAGTTCGGGATGCAAAGAAACAGTCTGCAACGCCTTTTGCGCCACAGACTGACTGTGAACGACGAGGATGCGCCTGAGTTCGCCATCCTCGCCGTAGTATTTGTTGATTATCTCTTCCCACTTATTCATGGTCGCGCTCGATATATCCTATCACGTCGCCGCGGTTCACCTTGCCGCCCTGCTTTGCGGCAATCTCCACGAGTTTTCCGCCGAGACACGCCGGAACGGCGACAAACTGTCCCCACGGTGCCTGCACATAGCAGAACGTCTCGCCCTCGTTGTAGTGCTGGCCGATAAACGGTTCGACGCACGGCGCACATTCGCCGCCACCCTGGAACTCGAAGAACACCTGTCCCTTGACGGGCGAAACGATAGCGTCGGCCTTGGCGTGCTTGAACGCCGCGAGTTCCTCCGGCGTGAGCGTGCTGCCAAGCTGCGCGTCCTTGGCTTTCTGCAGGTCGGCAAGCATACGCTTCTTGGCGATGCCGCTCTTGTAGTCGCGGTACTGCTCCGGGTGCATGGCAAGTTCGAAGAGTTCCTCGTCGTCCTTGCCGCAGTCCCAACCGTTCTCCGCCATTTCCTTGCGGAAGCCGTCGAGCGCGTCGGAGAGCAGCGTGTGCGGGTCGGCATCGGTGAACTCCCTGCCCTGCTTCTTGGCGAGGGCAACGATTTCGTCGTCGAGCTTGCCGGGGAGCTTGCCGCTCTTGCCCAGTATCATGCCCCACATGGAGTCGTCCATCATCACGAAGCGTCCCTTGCCCTGCGCCATGGTGAGGAGGTTCATCAGGGCTATGTTCTTGACATACTGCGAGAACGGCGTAACCAGTGGCGGATAGCCCACGCGCGGCCAAACGTATGCCACCTCATTGAAGAGCTTTACGAGCAGTTCGTCGGTGGTGTATTCCTTCTCGCCCTTGGAGCGGAGAATGGAATTAATGGAACGGTGTATTCCGGCGAGGTCGGCCATCATGCTGCCCATCATTCCGCCGGGCAGTCCGCAGCCGAGGAGCAGCGAACTCATCAGTTTGTTGCCCGGGTTTATGAAATAGCCGAGCCATTCGTCGATGAACTCCTGCGTGAGGCTGCGCGCCTCCATATATGCGTTCATGTCGATTTCCGGCACGTCGAAGCCCTCGTTCTTGAGCATGCTCTGCACGGAAATGATGTCCGGATGCACCTTGCCCCACGCCAGCGGTTCGATGGCGGTGTCTATCACGTCGGCTCCGTTGTTGCACACCTCAAGGATTGAAGCCATGGAGAGGCCGGGGCCTGAGTGTCCGTGATACTGCACGATGATGTCCGGGTGTTTAGTCTTGATGTAGCCCGTGAGTTTGCCGAGCATCGCCGGCTGGCCCACTCCCGCCATGTCCTTCAGGCAGATTTCCGTCGCGCCGGCGGCGATGAGCTTGTCGGCGATGTCGGAATAATATTCCGCCGTGTGTACCGGCGACGTGGTGATGCAGAGCGTGGCCTGCGGTGTCATGCCGGCCTCGAGCGCCCACTTGATGCTGGGGATGATGTTGCGCACGTCGTTGAGACCGCAGAAGATACGGGTGATGTCCACTCCCTGCGCGTGCTTCACCTTATACATCAGTGCGCGCACGTCGTCGGGCACGGGGTACATACGGAGCGCGTTGAGTCCGCGGTCGAGCATGTGTGTCTTGATGCCGGCCTCGTTGAAAGGCTTGCAGAAGGCCCTCACCGCCTCGTTGGGGTTTTCTCCGGCCAGGAGGTTCACCTGTTCGAAGGCTCCGCCGTTTGTTTCCACACGTGAGAAGCAGCCCATTTGGATTATCACCGGTGCGATGCGCTCCAACTGGTCTTTGCGGGGCTGGAACTTTCCCGAAGACTGCCACATATCCCTGTAAACGAGACTGAACTGGATTTTCTTTTTCATATCTGATTGATTTAAAGCGTGGCGGATGCCGCCGACACAGTATCAAGGAAAAGCCATTCCCCTACCCTGCCAAGCAGTCTGCCGCGTATGTCTTACAAGTGCAAAAGTACCATTTTTTGTTGAATAACGCATCCTCCGCGCAAAAAATCTCTCCGTCCTCGCCCCTTACCTCAGATTAATTGCGTAATTTTGTGAACGAAACATTTTCTTCTGCAAAGCGCACCTTGCATAAGGAAGAGAAAACGACAACAGGATTATGAGAAATATTGAAGAACGATACATCAGTCTGCTAACGGATTTCGGGTTCAA
>CAVHWJ010000045.1:0-7026 GCA_963639565.1 uncultured Prevotella sp.
TATGTCAAGGTATATAACAAGCGTACGGTCTTCAAGGAAGGCGACATTGTGAATATACCTAAACTCCGGTTGAAGAAGAAAGCGGCTAATAACAAAGTTTCTTAAAATTGTCTGCCGAATAGCCCTTTTTAATATATTTTATGCACATGTTCTTCTTGTTACGCATATAAAATGATTAATTTTGCGGTAACAAAAAGAACATGTAAACATAAAAAATATACTACATTATGGCAGAGGCTGTAGACATACGCGAGCTGAATATAATGATAGAGCAGCAGAGCGCGTTCATTACGAATATCACGAGTGGCATGAACCGGGTCATTGTGGGCCAGAAGCATCTGGTTGACTCGTTGCTTATCAGTTTGTTGAGCAATGGCCATATCCTTCTTGAGGGTGTTCCCGGACTGGCCAAGACTTTGGCCATTAAGACCCTCTCACAGCTTATCGACGCTGACTTCAGCAGAATACAGTTTACCCCCGACCTTTTGCCGGCCGACGTTATCGGTACTATGGTGTATTCCCCCAAGAGCGAGAATTTCCAGGTGAAGAAAGGTCCGGTGTTCGCCAATTTCGTTTTGGCGGACGAAATCAACCGCGCCCCGGCAAAGGTGCAGAGCGCGTTGCTCGAAGCCATGCAGGAGAAACAGGTCACGATTGGCAGCAGCACTTACAGTCTGCCGAGTCCGTTCCTCGTCATGGCTACGCAGAACCCGATAGAGCAGGAGGGAACTTATCCGTTGCCCGAGGCACAGGTGGACCGTTTCATGCTCAAGGTGATGATAGACTATCCCACGCTTGAGGAAGAGAAACTCATCGTGCGCGAGAACCTTGCGGGACAGATGCCCGAGGTGAAGCCCGTGGTGAGCGTGGAGGACATCCTGAAAGCGCGTCAGGTGGTGGAACAGGTTTATATCGACGAGAAGATAGAGCAGTATATCGCCGACATCGTTTTCGCCACGCGTTATCCCGAGCGTTACGGACTGGACAAACTGAAATCCCTCATCACTTTCGGGGCAAGTCCGCGAGCCAGCATCAACCTCGCCAAGGCGGCGCGAGCATACGCTTTCATACACCGCCGCGGATATGTCGTGCCGGAGGACATCCGCGCCGTGGTCCACGACGTGCTGCGCCACAGGATTGGCCTCTCTTACGAGGCAGAGGCGGACAATGTGACAAGTGAGGAAATCGTAAGCAAAATCGTAAATAAGGTGGAGGTTCCGTAATGGAAACCCAGGATTTATTCAAGAAGGTACGCAAGATAGAGATCAAGTCCCGCGGACTGAGCAGCAATATCTTCGCCGGCAAGTACCATTCCGCCTTCAAGGGGCATGGAATGGCGTTCAGCGAGGTGCGCGCCTATCAGTATGGCGACGACGTGCGCGACATCGACTGGAACGTGACGGCAAGGACAGGCACTCCCCACGTGAAGGTGTTTGAGGAGGAGCGCGAACTCACCGTGATGCTTCTCATCGACGTGAGCGGTTCGCTTGATTTCGGCACGCGCGGAAGACTGAAACGCGACGTGGTGACGGAAATATCAGCCACCTTGGCGTTCAGCGCGATACAGAACAACGACAAGATCGGCGTGGTGTTCTTTTCCGACAAGATAGAAAAGTTCATCCCTCCCAAGAAGGGGCGCAAGCACATCCTGTATATCATCCACGAGATGCTCGACTTCAAGCCCGAGAGCCGCAAGACCGACCTCTCGTGCGTGCTGGAGTTTCTCGTCAGTGCCGTGAAACGCCGTTGTACCGCTTTCCTCATCAGCGATTTCTATGCGCGCCGGAATTTCGACAAGCAGATGATGATTTGCAGCAACAAGCACGATGTGGTGGCCATTCAGGTGTACGATCCCTTTGCCAAGCAGCTTCCCGACGCAGGGCTTATGAAGGTCTGCGACCTGGAGACAGGGCATGAGATGTTCATAGACACCAGCGACAGGAAACTGCGCAACGCCCACCGGGAGTATTGGCAGAACAGGAGCGGGGAAATCGACCGCCTGTTCAAACGCTGCAACATCGACTCCGTGTCGGTGGCTACCGACGAGGATTATGTCAAGTATCTGATACTTCTCTTCAAGCAAAGGGCATGACGTGCCGCTTTAAAGAAAAAATGTAATCAATGAAACGCATATTATATTTGACGGTATTCCTGTTTGCGTGCGTGTCGGCCGTGGCGCAGGTTCTCATCGACCAGCGCATCGACACGATGCAGATGATGATTGGCGAGCAGACAAGGTTCACCCTCTCTGTCACTGTGGACAACGGGACGAAGGTGAAGTTCCCCGAGTTCTCGCGCAGCCAGTATATCACTCCCGGACTGGAAGTGCTGGAGAGCGATGCGCCCGACACGGTGGAGGTGGACAAGTCGCGTTTGCAAATATCCAAATCCTATGTGCTGACTTCATTCGATGAGAACGTCTACTGCATCCCGTCGCAGAAAATCACCGTGGGCGGCAAGCAGTACAGCACCAAAAGCCTTGCGCTCAAAGTTCTCACCGTTCCTGTCGATACCCTGCACGCCGACAAGTTCTATCCTGCCAAGGGTGTTCAGGACAACCCCTTCCTTTGGTCGGAATGGTCGCCGGTGCTTCTTTACAGCGTGTTGTTCGTGCTCCTGCTGATGCTGTCGGCATACCTCATCTACCGCATACGCCACAACAAGCCGATAGTGGCTAAGGTGCGTTTCGTGAAGCGCATACCTCCGCATCAGAAGGCGATTAAGGACATCGAACAGCTGAAGAGCGAGCGTTCCGCCGTTTCGGGCGACCAAAAGGAATATTACACACGCCTGACAATGATTATCAGACAATACATCGCCGAGCGGTTCCATTTCGACGCAATGGAAATGACGAGTTCGGAGATTATCGGCCGTCTGCGGTCTGAGGGCAACGAGGCAATCAGCGAGATAGTAAACCTGTTCAGGACCGCCGACCTGGTGAAGTTCGCCAAACATTCGGTGCTCGTGAACGAGAACGACGCCAACCTGATGAGCGCGCTGACGTTCGTAAATGACACCAAGATGGACGAAAAGCCGCAGATGCAGGTGGTTACGCCCGAGGAGAAACAGGAAAAGGCGGAAAACAGCCGCAGACTGGTGCAGAAGACCTGTGCGGCGGTTGTCGTCGTGGCGGCCGTGGCTCTGCTCGCGCTGATTGTCTACCGCGTGTATGTCTTAATTTGAATCTATTATGGAATTTGCTAACAAAGAATATCTTTTCCTCCTGCTCCTGATAATACCGTACCTGTTATGGTGCCTGTTGTTCAGGAAGAAGAACGAGCCTACGGTGAGGGTGGCGGATTCTTTTGCCTATCTCCACGCACACCGCAGTCTGCGCACAAGGCTCATCGAACTGCCCAACGTGCTGCGTGTGGTGGTGTTCGTGCTGATAGTATTGACGCTCGCCCGGCCGCAGAGCCACAACAGTTGGGGGACAAAGGAGACCGAAGGCATCGACATCATGCTCGCCATGGACGTGTCCACGAGTATGCTGGCGCAGGACTTGAAGCCTAACCGCATAGAGGCCGCCAAGAACGTGGCGGCGGAATTCATTTCCGACAGGGAGAACGACAATATCGGACTTACAATCTTCGCCGGCGAGGCTTTTACGCAATGCCCCATGACGACCGACCACCAGTCGCTGCTCAATATGCTCATGGACGTGCGCACCGACATCGCGGAGCGAGGACTTTTGCAGGACGGCACGGCAATCGGCATGGGACTCGCCAACGCAGTGGCGAGGCTGAAAGACAGCAAGACGAAGAGCAAGGTGGTAATCCTGCTTACCGACGGCAGCAACAACATGGGCGACATATCGCCGCTGACGGCGGCGCAGATAGCCAAGAGCTACGGCATAAGGGTGTACACCATCGCCATCGGCAGCAAGTCGCTTGCCCCCTACCCGGTACAGGTGGGTGGAACGGTGAGATACGTGAACCTCCACGCCGACATCGACACCGGCACGCTGAAAGAGATAGCGAAGACGGCGGACGGCAATTTCTACCGCGCCACTAACACCGCCGAACTGAAGAAGATATACAAGGACATCGACAAGCTCGAAAAGACAAGGTTGAGCCAAAAGAATTTCAGCAAGCGGTCGGAGTGCTATTTCCCGTTCGCCTTGGCTGCGGTGATACTCCTCGCCCTCGATATGCTGCTGAGGATTACAGTGTTCCGCAGACTGCCTTGACGTGAGTTGCCAATTCCTGTTTAACGTAAAAGTTTAATCGTGATGCTAAGATTTGCAGAACCTACATATTTATACTTGCTGCTGCTGATACCGGTGTTTGCCGTGCTGTGGCTGCTGTATGTGAGAAGGAACAGACGGCTTCTCGACAACATCTTCGGGAAGAACCTCCACGAGAGCCTGATGCCGAACAGATCGAAGAGCCGTCCCACGGTGAAGTTCCTGCTTTCGCTCACCGCCCTCGCGCTGCTGGTAATTGTCGTGGCGCGTCCACAGGCCGGCACAAAGATAAGCAACGAGAAGCGCAGCGGCATCGAGGCAATGGTGGCATTGGACATAAGCAATTCGATGCTCGCCGAGGATGTGGCTCCGTCGCGTCTCGACAAGAGCAAGATGCTGATAGAAAACATGGTGGACGGTTTCAAGAACGACAAGGTGGGACTTGTTGTCTTCGCCGGCAGTTCCTTCGTTCAACTCCCCATAACCACCGATTTTGTTTCGGCAAAGATGTTTTTGCAGAGCCTTTCCCCCTCGCTCATCGCCACACAGGGCACCGACATCGGCGGGGCTATCAATATGTGCATGAACAGCTTTACCAAGAAAGAGGGAGTGGGGAAAGCCATTATCGTGATAACCGACGGCGAAGACCATGAGGGCGGAGCCGTTGAGGCGGCTAAGGCGGCCAGGAAGAAAGGCATTAGGGTGTTTGTGCTTGGCATCGGTTTGCCCAAGGGCGGACTTGTTCCCGACGGTCACGGAGGCTACATCAAGGACAACCACGGAAACGAGGTGCTGTCCGTACTCAACGAGGACATGTGCCGACAGATAGCCCAGGCCGGAGGCGGCGCGTATATCCATGTGGACAACACCAACAGCGCGCAGAACGCCCTTGACAGGGAACTCGCCAATTTGCAGAAAGGGGAGTTGCTCGATGCCGTTTACAGCGAGTACGACGAACAGTTCCAGACGTTCGCCCTCCTTGCTCTAGTGCTGATAGTGATAGAAATGGTGATGCTTGACGTGAAAAACCCGTGGTTCCGGAATATCCGGTTGTTTAAAAGAGTGGAAAAATGACAGACAGGTTGATAAAATATCTCGCCGCGATTGTGGCAGCATTGATTGTTCCAATCTCTGTTGCCGCGCAGACAGACCGCGATTTGGTAAGGAGCGGCAACAAACTTTTCAAGCAGAAGAAATATCCTGCCGCTGAGGTGGAATACCGCAAGGCCGTTTCGCGCAACGCCGAGAACCCGCAGGCTCTTTATAACCTTGGCTGCGCCCTTATGATGCAGAACAAGGCTTCGGAGGCCGTGAAATTCTACCAGAAGGCAAGTGCGGTGGAGACGAGCAAACCGAGAAAGGCGCAGATATACCACAACATCGGCGTTATCTGCCAGTCGGGCAAGATGTACGGCGAGGCGATAAAGGCTTACAGCGAGGCTTTGCGCAACAACCCATCCGACGACGAAACGCGTTATAACCTTGCCCTTTGCAAGAAATTGCAGAAGAATGACAAGAACCAGGACAAGAATAACGACAAGCAGAATAACAACAAAGACAACAAGCAGCAAGGCAAGGACAAGCAGCAGAACCAGAAAGACAAAAAGGATAAGGACAAAGACAAGCAGAACCAGAAGAACCAGCCCAAGCCGCAGCCGCAGATGAGCAAGGAGAATGCCGAGCAGCTCCTTAACGCCGCCATGCAGCAGGAGCAGCAGACGCAGGAAAGGCTCAACCGCAACCGCCAGCAACAGCAGTCAAGGCATCTTGACAAGAACTGGTAGGCGTCGCGTCCCGTCCCGTTGAAAGTACGCGATAAAAGAACAGAATTTATAAAGCGAAAGTTTTGATATGAAGAGAGCTTTATTCAACATAATACTGATATTGTCCGTGTTGGCATGCCGGGCGCAGGGGCTTAAAGTCAATGCCCCTTCCCACGTGGCGACGGGGGAGAATTTCCGCGTTTCCTACGTGATAGCCACGCAGGACGTGGGCGACATACACCTTGGCAACATCCCCGATGCACTGGAGCTGATAACCGGCCCCTACCGTTCGTCGCAGTCCAGCTACCAGGTGATAAACGGCCATGCCAGCAGTTCGTCGTCCACCACGTTCACCTATATCCTCTGCGCCCAGAAGAGCGGCACTTACAAGATACCGGCCGCGTCGGTTACGGTGAACGGCCACCGCTACTCCTCGCCGGCAGTGCAGGTGAAGGTGACGGGTAAGGCCGTTCAGGGCAACGGCGCGCCGAGGATGCACGACAGCGACGCCGACCAGGCAAGGCCGCGCGCGGCAGGAAGCGCAATCCGCGGCAACGACCTCTTCATCAAGGTGAGCGCGAGCAAGAGCAAACTGTATGAGCAGGAGCCGGTGGTGCTCACCTACAAGGTGTATTCCCTCGTGGACCTCAACGAACTCAAAGGCGATATGCCCGACCTTACGGGTTTCCACACCCTTGAAGTGCCGCTGCCTCAGCAGAAGACGTTTCACGTGGAGAACTACAACGGACGGCCATACCGCTGCGTCACATGGAGCCAGTATATCATGTACCCCCAGATGCACGGCGCGCTGAAGATACCGAGCATCGTGTTCAAGGGTTCGGTGGTGCAGCAGAACAGGGACATCGACCCCGTTGAGGCGTTTTTCAACGGCGGTGCGGCATACGTGGAGGTGAAGAAAGACATCGTGGCGCCGGGACTAACGCTCAACGTTCTTCCGCTGCCTACAAAGCCCGCCAATTTCTCAGGCGGCGTGGGAACTTTCAATATCAGTGCGCAGCTCAACAAGACGGAGATACGCGCCAACGACCCGTTCACCCTCAGGGTGGTGGTGAGCGG
>CAVHWJ010000045.1:7636-13341 GCA_963639565.1 uncultured Prevotella sp.
CTTCAGGCCAACGAGCTGAACCGCGAGACGGTAGACAAGGTGCTTGCCGCCAAGGGCGTGGACAGCGAACTCTCAGCCAAATTCATCAGCATAATCGACGACTGCGAGATGGAGCATTACTCTCCGTCGGCATCGGCAAACAACATGAACGTAATATTCGAGGATTCGATGAACACGATAACCGCGATAGAAAATTCGCTGAAAGGGGCAAAGAAAGCTTCCGGCAGGAAATTCATGCTTCTTGTCCTGCTCTGCTGCTTCGCCGCTCCGGCGTTTTCCGTGACAAAGGAGAACGCTGACGACGAATACAAAAAGGGCAACTACCAACAGGCGATAAAGGACTACAACGAAATCTTGAAGTCGGGCGCAAGTTCCGCCGTGTATTACAACCTTGGCAACGCCTATTACCGCACCGACAACATAACCTACGCCATACTCAATTACGAGCGCGCGCTGATGCTCTCGCCGGGTGATGACGATATACAGGTGAACCTCCAGTTGGCACAGGCCAAGACGATAGACAAGATAACACCCGAACCGCAGATGTTCCTCGTCAAGTGGGCGCGGTCGCTGGTGAATTTCATGTCGATAGACGCTTGGGCGCAGTTTGCCATTGAGAGTCTTTTCCTCTCGCTGGTGATGTTCCTGCTGTATCTGTTCTCCAAAAACATGGCGGCACGCAAGGTGGGATTCTACTGCGGAGTGCTGTTCGCCGCACTTTTCGTGTTGTCGAACGTATGCGCTTTCAGGCAGAAGGCGCAGTTGGACACAAGGAACACCGCCATTGTGGTAGCCCCCTCGGTGCAGTTGAAGAGCGTACCCGACGCCAAGGGCGGCAACGCCTCGGTGATACACGAAGGCACTAAGGTGGAAATCATCGACAATACCCTCAAGGACTGGAAAATGGTGCGCCTCGGCGACAACCGCGAAGGGTGGCTGAAAGCGTCGCAGATAGAGATTATATAAAAGGCAATATACAATAAGGTAGGACGAATGACGGAAAATCTCGACATAACATTGCTTGAACTGTTCAACGGCAGCGGTTCGTCGTTTCTCGACGCGCTTGTGCTCACGCTGACCTCGGGTTACGTGTGGATAGGACTTTATGTGGCGTTGTTGTATCTCGTGATAAACAACAGTGAAACGATGTCGCAGATATTCCTTGTCATTGGCTGCGCGCTCCTGTGCGTGGTGCTCTCCGGCGGCGTGTCCGACTATATCGTGAAGCCCTTGGTGGGCAGGTTGCGCCCGGTGAACGACTACGCCCTTAGCGACATCATATTCCCGGTGTGCAATTACCGCCCAAAGGATTTCAGCTTTTTCTCCTCCCATGCGGCTAACACGATGAGCCTTACTGTGTTTTTCTCGTTGCTCGTGAGAAACAGAAACCTGTTTGTTGGCATGATTATTTGGTCGCTCACCAACTGCTACACCCGTTTGTATTTGGCGGCGCATTACCCCTCCGACATACTCGTGGGACTGCTGTGGGGCGCGACAATGGGTGCGGCGGTATATTGGCTTTATACAAGGCTCTATTCCAAGGTGTGCAGCACCGGCGATTTCGTGTCCACGCAATACACTTCAAAAGGATATACCATAGTCACGATAGATATAGTGATAGCCGTTCTCGCCGCCACATACTTGGTGGCGATGATGCGCGCGCTTGTCGTGGCGTGACGGCAGATAATATAGATATTAAAGAATGATGGAAACAGTAAGAAACATAAAGATAAAGGACTACAATTATCCTCTCCCCGACGAACGCATCGCCAAGTTCCCACTTGCGGAGCGCGACCACAGCAAGTTGCTCATATACAGGAAGGGCGATATAGGGGAAGACAAGTTCTATAACGTTGCGGAATACCTCCCCAAAGGGGCTTTGATGGTGTTCAACAACACGAAGGTAATACAGGCGCGTATGCACTTCCGCAAGGACACCGGCGCGCTCATCGAGGTGTTCCTGCTCGAACCCTTCGCCCCGGCTGACTACGAACAGATGTTCCAGACCACATCCGAATGTTCGTGGCTTTGCCTTGTGGGCAACCTGAAGAAATGGAAGGGTCAGCAGCTGCGCCGTGAGATAGACGTTAAGGGAAAGACAGTGGCGGTGACGGTGGACTATGAAGGGGAGCACCACACGTCGCATCTTATAAAGTTCTCGTGGAACAACCCCGGCGTGTCGTTCGCTGAGATTATCGACGCTGCCGGCGAACTCCCCATTCCGCCGTATCTCAACAGGGAGACGCAGGAGAGCGACAAGACGACATACCAGACCGTTTATTCCAAAATAAAGGGCAGCGTGGCGGCACCCACCGCCGGACTGCATTTTACTGAGAAAGTGCTGGAGACGGTGGACAACCACGGCATCGACCGCGAAGAGATAACCCTCCACGTGGGGGCGGGAACGTTCAAACCCGTGAAGAGCGACGAAATCGGCGGACATGACATGCACTCCGAATTTGTCTGCGTGCATAGGTCCACGATAGAGAAACTCCTTGCGCACGACGCAAAGGCGATTGCCGTTGGCACGACAAGCGTGAGGACACTTGAAAGCCTTTATTACGTGGGACTGAAACTGCTGCGCGACAATACCTTGGCGGAGGAAGAACTCCACGTTAACCAATGGGAACCGTATGCCGCCGACGTGGAAAAGGTCGCCCCAACGGATGCGCTGAGGCAAATCCTCGCGTATATGGACGGCAAGAAAACCAACACCCTGCATTTCTCCACGCAGATAATCATCGCCCCCGGCTATGATTACAAGATAGTGAATATGCTCGTGACCAATTTCCACCAGCCGCAGAGCACACTGTTGCTTCTTGTCAGCGCGTTCCTCCACGGCGACTGGAAAAAGGTCTACGACTACGCCCTCGCGCATGATTTCCGCTTTTTGAGCTACGGCGACAGTTCGCTGCTGATACCTTGAAAATAGAGCGGCATCTAACGTTTTATTAACCCGAAAAAAGAAAGACAAATGAAGATAGGAGACAAAGTAAGATTCTTGAGTACGACGGGAGGCGGCACGGTGGTTGGCTTCCAGTCAGGCAACGTGGTGCTGGTGGAAGACGAGGACGGCTTCCAGATACCCACAATGGCAAACGACCTCGTGGTGGTGAACGACGACCGCCAGAGCAAGACAATTCCCGGCGCGCCCACGCCTAAGGCGGAAGACACAAAGTCGGTGATAGACCGCAGGAACGACAGTCACAGAAGCGAACTGCTGGAGAAGGTGAACGACCATGTGTCGGTGCCGGTAGTGGAGCGCAGCGGGTCAGACACGGTGAGCCTTTATCTCGGTTTCGTGCCGCAGGACAAGAAGAACATAAGCAACACCAAGTTCCACCTTTATATAATAAACGACAGCAACTATTTCCTGTCGTACACCTATTCGCTGTTCGACGGCAAGGACTGGAGATTGCAGTCGCACAACGAACTCGAACCGAACACCAAACTCCTCATCTCGGAAATAGAGATAGAGTCGGTGGCGGATTTCAAGAACGGCGCTATACAGCTCAACGCATACAAGGTGGGCAAGGCATACAAGCTCCAGCCCACCCTCGACGTGCGTCTGCGCATCGACCCGGTGAAATTCTACAAGCTGCACACTTTCAGGGAAAACGATTTCTTCGACGAGGACGCGCTGATTGTTCCTGTCGTGGAAAACGGCTCGCCGGTTAAGGTGCTCGCCATTGACAACGATGACCTGAAATCCAAGATGCTCGAAAAACGGAGGGTGGAGATAACCGCCCCCGCCCGTAAGGAAGAGAAGAAGGCGCAGGGCGACAACGGTCCCATGGTGATAGACCTCCACGCCTCGGAACTCCTCGACACCACGGCAGGGATGTCTCACACCGACATCCTCAACTACCAGCTCGACGTGTTCCGCAAGACCCTTGAGGAGTTCAAGAAAAAGAAAGGGATGAAGATAGTGTTCATACACGGCAAAGGCGAGGGCGTTTTGAGAAATGCCATCGTGAACGAACTCCGTTACAGATACAAGAATTTCTCGTATCAGGACGCTTCATTCCAGGAGTATGGTTACGGAGCTACACAAGTGACAATCCACTAACCCCACGGCTTATGCAGAACGGATTTGTAAAAGTGGCGTCGGCGATACCTTCCGTAAAGGTTGCCAACTGCCAGTATAACCTCCAGCAGATAGAGACTACCATTGCCACGGCTGAGGGCAAGGGCATCGAAATCCTCGTTTTCCCCGAACTCTCGATTACGGGCTATACCTGTCAGGATCTGTTCCGCCAGCGTATTCTTCTTGAGGATGCGGAACTGTCGGTACTCAAGCTCCTCGACTTCACGCGCAACCTCGATATAATAAGCATCGTGGGCGCGCCGGTGGCGGTGGGCGACCTGTTGCTCAACTGCGCCATTGTGGTGCAGCGCGGCAATATCCTCGGCATAGTGCCAAAGACCTTCCTCCCCAACTACTGCGAGTTTTACGAGAAAAGGTGGTTCGCTTCGTCGCAGGACCTGAAGCCCACCGACATCCGTTTTGCCGGCAACAAGGTTAGGGTGGACGCTACGTCCAAGGTGTTCCGCACCGGCGACGGCGTGTGCTTCGGCGTGGAGATATGCGAAGACCTCTGGGCACCCGTGCCGCCGAGCAACGACCTCGCCATGGCAGGGGCGGAGATAATCTTCAACCTGTCGGCGAGCGATGAGCTGATAGGCAAGCACGCCTATCTCGAAACCCTCGTGAAGCAGCAGAGCGCGCGCACCATTACGGGGTATGTTTACAGCAGCTGCGGTTTCGGCGAGAGCACGCAGGACGTGGTCTACGGCGGCAACGCCTTTATATGCGAAAACGGACAGATGATAGCCTGTGGCGAGCGGTTCTCGCTGAAGCCGCAGACCGTTGTGACGCAGATTGACGTGGAGAAGCTACGCAACGAAAGGCGTTCCAACAGTACATACTCCAACGCCCAGCGCGGCTACGAGGCGGAGTTTATCGACGCCATTCCCGCCGCGCCGCGCGATTTTGAACTGGAGAGGGAGATTAACCCCCTGCCGTTCATCCCACAGAGCCGCGACATGAACGAGAGTTGCAGCGAGATATTCTCCATTCAGGTAATGGGACTCGCCAAGCGTCTTGTTCACACCGGCTGCAAAAAGGTGGTGATAGGCATCAGCGGCGGTCTTGACAGTACGCTGGCACTGCTCGTTTGCGTCAAGACGTTCGACAAGCTCGACTTGCCGCGCAAGGGTATCGTGGGTGTCACCATGCCCGGTTTTGGAACGACCGACAGGACCCACGGCAACGCCGTGACGCTCATGGAAAGTCTGGGCGTGACGCAGATGGAGATAAACATTTCCGATGCCGTGAAGCAGCATTTCAAGGACATCGGGCATGACATCAACCAGCACGACGTGACCTACGAGAACTCACAGGCACGGGAGCGCACGCAGATACTTATGGATTTGAGCAACAAGGTGGGCGGACTTGTCATCGGCACCGGCGACCTCTCGGAACTCGCCCTCGGTTGGGCGACCTACAACGGCGACCACATGAGCATGTACGGCGTGAATTGCAGTATTCCAAAGACGCTGATAAAATACATGGTGCGCCACGTCGCCATGAACGAGGTGGACGGCGTGGCGCGCGAGACGCTTCTCGACATCATCGACACGCCGATAAGTCCCGAACTCATCCCTGCCGACGAGAACGGAAACATATCGCAGAAGACGGAAAA
>CAVHWJ010000046.1:0-2909 GCA_963639565.1 uncultured Prevotella sp.
GCGTTGTCCACCGTAAGCCTTTCCATGAAATCAAGGAAGAACTTCGGCGGCCGCCAACCGTGTACGGGGAAACAAAAACCGAGCAGCTCCCCCGGGGAGAGATGCCACGTGTAGTCGTCCTCAAAGGCTCCGGCGATGTCCACCGCACGGTCGCCGAACATGGCGGCGAGGCTCTCAGCCACCCAACGGGTGTTTCCGGTGCAAGACAAATAGAATATCACTGTGTCTCCTTTCATTGTGCGGCAAACGCGAAAGCGGTTTGCCAGATGCTTCTTACTTGAAATACAAATAATAAACGGCGGCGAGCGCGGCGATGACAACCGCCAGTATCACCGACTTTATCATGCAGCCGGCGATTTTCTTCACAAGGAAGAAAGCCACGATAAAGGCTACGATGCAGAATATGTAATATCCGATATTTTCCATTAAAATGTTTTCTGGTTAATGACTGTGACTTTTGAACACGTGGCGGAACGCCGCCGGTATCATCGTCTGGAACTCCATTGGCTGACGCGTCTGCGGATGCCAGAAGCAGAGTTTGTAGGCGTGGAGGCAGAGGCGGTGGATCGGGTCGTCGCCGTTGCCGTATTTGGGGTCGCCGCACACGGGATGCCCCATGTCGGCGGAGTGTACGCGGATCTGGTTCTTTCGCCCCGTCTCAAGCTTGAACTCCACAAGACTGTGCTCCGTGGTGCGGTCGAGGGTGAAGAAATGCGTCACGGCGAACTTTCCGCCGTTGTCCACGGGCGAGGAATATGTAACGTACGCCTTGTTGTCTTTCAGCCAACTCTCTATCGTGCCCTCATTCGGCTCAACCTCTCCGCTGAGCACCGCCACATAGCGGCGGTCGAAAACGATGTCGTGCCAGTTGCGCTCCAGTATCTGCTCCGTCTCCATGTCCTTGGCGTAGACCATCAGTCCGCTGGTGTCGCGGTCAAGACGGTGGACGACGTGGGCGGTGCAACGCTGGCGCGTCTTCTTGAAATAGTCGTCGAGCACGGCCTTCACGTTGAGCGACTTGTGTCCGGCAGCCATAGAGAGGATGCCGATGTTCTTTTCTATCACCACGAGATACTGGTCCTCGTAGACGATCTTAACGTAGCGGCTCTTCAACTTGTCGTTGTTGCGCTTCGTCTTGCTCACCTCAATCTTGTCGCCGGGTTTCAGCGGAAAGTCGAACTGCGTCAGTGTCTTGCCGTTCACCTTAATGCCTCGCCCCTGCAAAGTGGCCTTAACCTTTGAGCGGCTCTCCTTCACGTTGTTGAGGAGGAAATTGAGCAGCGTGTCGTCCCCAGCCACCTCATAGTGGTCGTACTCGTTTATGTTATGGTTGTAATTATGCTTCATCCTTTGTAAATTTGCCGTGCAAATGTAAGAATTATTTAGCAAACAACAGGCATATCGCCGAAAATAAGTTGTTCGGACAACACTCACGCCGCCAAGCCAAACAAAAAAAACACCCGGCGAAATTTCGCCGGGTGCCAATCAAGCATATTGTATTCCTGGTTATTTCACAGGAATCTTCTCAACCCTTCTCTCGTGGCGGCCGCCCTCGAAAGGAGTCTTGAAGAACTCGTCCATGATCTTCTCGGCAGTCTTGTTGTCGATGAAGCGTCCGGGCATCACGAGCACGTTGCCGTCGTTGTGCTGACGGATAAGCCCTGCCACGTCCCTGTTCCAAGCCAGTCCGGCGCGCACGCCCTGATGCTTGTTGAGAGTCATCACCATACCCTCGCCGCTACCGCAGATGGCGATGCCGGGATAGCACTCGCCGCTCTCAATGGCCTCTGCCAACGGATGGGCGAAGTCAGGGTAGTCGCAACTTGTATCACTGTATGTGCCGAAATCCTTGTACTGGTATCCTTTAGCCTCAAGATACTGGATAACATACTGCTTCAACGGGAAACCTGCGTGGTCGCAAGCCAAACCGATAGTCTTTACTTCCATAGTCTTTAAGTTTTTAGGGGTTAATTTTTAAGGCGCGCCTTTTTCAAGGCACGCTATGTATGATAAATTTAAGCCAAAAATTCCTTCACCTGCTTGTACACGTTCTCTGCCGTGTAGCCCAGTTTCTCGTCGAGCACCTTGTAGGGGGCTGAGAAGCCGAAGCTCGGCATTCCGAACACCTTGCCGTTGGCTCCAACCAAGCCTTCGAGTGTCACTGGCAGACCGGCCGTCATACCGAAGATCTTGCTGCCCGCGGGCAGGATGCTCTCCTGATATTCCTTGCTCTGCGAACGGAACAGTCCCTCGCTCGGCACGCTCACGATACGAATCTTCAGGCCGTCCTTACGGAGCAGTTCCGCGCCGGCCACGAGGGTAGACACCTCAGAACCGTCGGCGAGGAGGATAACGTCGAAGTCATCGTCAGACCCTGCCACCACGTATGCTCCCTTGCGAGCCTGTTCGTAGTCAGTGCCGGCCGGCAACTTGGCGATATTCTGACGGGAGAAGATGAGGGCGGTAGGAGTCTCCATGTTCTCCATTGCCATAGCCCAGCAAACCGTAGTCTCGTCGGCGTCTGCCGGACGGAACACGCGAACGCTGTCCTTGCCGTGATGGTTCTTCAGTTTCTCCATAAGGCGGATCTGTGCCTCCTGCTCCACAGGCTCGTGGGTAGGTCCGTCCTCGCCCACACGGAACGCGTCGTGGGTCCAGATGAACTTGATAGGCACTTCCATGAGGGCTGCCATACGCACTGCCGGCTTCATGTAGTCTGAGAACACGAAGAACGTGCCGCAAGCCGGAATCACGCCGCCGTGGAGATACATACCGATACACATGCACGCCATGGTGAGTTCGCTCACGCCGGCCTGGAAGAACGCTCCGCCGAAGTCGCCGCGCACGATGCTGCGTGTCTTCTTCAGGAAACCGTCGGTCTTGTCGCTGTTTGAGAGGTCGGCCGACGA
>CAVHWJ010000046.1:3237-4387 GCA_963639565.1 uncultured Prevotella sp.
CCGTGTGTCTTGATGCTGCGCTCGTAGCTCGTGCCGTCGTCTTTCAGCGCGCCCTTGCCCATCACGGTCTTGCCGATAATAAGGGTAGGACGCTCCGTCTCCTTCTGCGCCTCAGTCAGGGCGTTGCGTATCTCGTCGGCATCGTTGCCGTTGATTGTCATAACGTTCCAGCCCCATGCCTTGTATTTGGCGGCGGTGTCCTCCGTCATAACAACGCCGCACTCCGTGGAGAGCTGTATGTCGTTGGAATCGTAGAACATGATGAGGTTGCTCAGTCCGAGGTTGCCGGCGATGCGCGCCGTACCCTGCGAGATTTCCTCCTCGATGCCGCCGTCGGAGATATAGGCGTAAATCTTGTGCTTGATAACCTCGTCGCCGAGCTTTGCCTGAAGGAATTTCTCTGCCACGGCAGCTCCTGCGGCGAAGGTGTGTCCCTGTCCGAGCGGACCTGAGGTGTTCTCTATGCCGCGCTTCACGTCGCGCTCAGGGTGTCCCGGTGTGGGAGAGTCCCACTGGCGGAACTGCTTCAGCTCATCGAGAGTGAACTTGCCCTGAAGGGCGAGCGCGCTGTAGAGCATCGGCGACATGTGGCCGGGGTCGAGGAAGAAGCGGTCTCTGCCCTCCCACTCCAGATTGTCGGGATCCCATACGAGGAATTCCGAAAAGAGCACGTTGATGAAATCCGCGCCGCCCATGGCTCCGCCCGGGTGTCCCGAATTAGCTTTCTCTACCATTGATGCAGCGAGGATGCGGATGTTGTCCGCAGCTCGGTTCATGATTTTCTTGTCGTTCATGTCTTTGTATTTTTAGGCGTGTTCAGAAAATCCCACGCGTTGTTAATTCCTTATTTCTTCACCCTTGCCGCCTCTTTCTCTATCGGCAGACAGGCTTGGTATTCCTTAATGTATCTGTTGAAGCCTTCCACGTCTTCCGCCGTGGGGGCTATCTCCACGCCCGTGTTTCCGGCGAACACCCAGTTGTCAAGGAAGTCGGCAAGCGTCTCGCCCTCACCCTTGTTCACCTCATACGAGGCAAGCAGTGCGATGCCCCACGCTCCGCCTTCGCCGGCGGTTTCCATAACGGAAATAGGCGAGTTGATGGCGGCGGCGAGCACACGCTGTCCCACGCCCTTCGTCTTGAAGAGTCCGCC
>CAVHWJ010000046.1:5129-7294 GCA_963639565.1 uncultured Prevotella sp.
CCCGACGCGTCGCCGATGCCGAGCACTTTCCTGCCGGTTATCTGCCAGTGGATATAACCGGCGAGGGTGGTGAGATAAGTGATATCGCCCACGTGCTTCTCGCCGTTGAGTATCGCCTGGTAAAGGTGGGAAATGCTCCAACGGAGCGGAATGTTGAAATTGAAGAGTTCGGAGAGTTTCGCCGCTGCCTGTCCCGTGTTGGTGTTGCGCCACGTGCGGAAAGGGGCGAGGATTTCTGCCTTGTCGTTGAACGCCATGTAGCCGTGCATCATTGCGCTCACGCCAATGGCGGCGAGGTGTTCTATCTCCACGCCGTACTGCTCCTGCACGTTGCGCCGGAGGTCGGCGTAGCAGTCCTGCACTCCGCTCCATATATCCTCAATGCTGTAAGTCCACAGTCCATCCACGAGCTGGTTCTCCCATTCGTGGCTTCCCTGCGCTATGGGGGCGTTGCTCCCGTCGATGAGCACCGCCTTAATCCTCGTGGAACCGAACTCGATTCCGAGGATGGCCTTGCCCTGCTGTATGGTTTCTTTCGCGTTGTTCATGTTCGCTTCTTTTGTTTCGTTATCTCAAAACCATATTCAAGTTATCTCAAAGCCTTGTTGAGCATATAGTAAACCTCGTTGATACGGAGGTCGCGCTTCACGCTCTCAAAGGTGGAACTCTTGTCGATGTGCAGATACTCGATGTCGAGCATTTCGGCGTAGTCTTCCCAGTATTCCGGCGTAACGTCGTAGGAGAAGCAGCTGTGGTGCGTACCGCCGGCGAGAATCCACGACCCTGCGCCAACCTCGAAGTTGGGCTGCGGAATCCACAGGGCATTTGCCACCGGCAGCTTGGGCAGCGGTTTGGGCTGGATGCAGTGAACGTCGTTTACTATCAGGCGGAAGCGGTTGCCCATATCCACCACGGTGGCGGTAACGCCGTCGCCCACCTTTGAGTTGAACACCAGTCGGGCGGTCTGCTGCTTGCGCACGCCGATGCCGAGGTGGTGAACCTCAAGGCGCACAGGTTCGTCGTCCACGGCGATGAGCGGACAAACCTCAAGCATGTGGCTCTGGAGGAGTGCCGAGTTCTCACCGTCGAAGTTGAGGGTGTAGTCCTCAAGGAACGAGCAGCCAGTGGGCAGTCCCTGTGTCATGTACCACAACGTGCGGTAAAGTGCCGCCGACTTCCAGTCGCCTTCCGCGCCGAAGCCGTAGCCCTCAGCCATAAGACGCTGCGAGGCAAGACCGGGTATCTGGTCGAAGCCAACGAAGCCCTCTGCGTCGGGGTCGTCCCACGAACCGAGGTCGTCGAAATTGGTGGTGAAACCTTTTGCACCCTTGGCTTTCAGTATGGCGCGCAGGGCGAGTTCAGCACGCGCGGCGTTCCATATCTTCTTCTTGCCGGTTTCATCCCCTGCCTCGCAGGGAACAATCTTATACAGCTTGTGGTATTCCTCCACGAGAGCGTCCACGTCGGCCGGCTTCACCTGTTTCCAGTATTCCATGAGTTCCGACACGCAGCAGTAGTCCACGTGGTAGCCCAGCACCTGTTCCGCGCTCACCTTGTCGCCGTCGGTAACAGCCACGTTGTTCATCTGGTCGCCGAAGCGGATGATGAGCATATCCTTGGCATCAGCCACTGCGGCAGCCACGCGCGCCCACACGGCGATGTGCTCCTGCGTCTTCTTTTCCTTCCAGTAGCCCACCACCACCTTGCGCGGCTTGCGCAGACGCGAACAGATATGTCCGAACTCACGGTCGCCGTGCGCGCTCTGGTTCAGGTTCATGAAATCCATGTCCATCGTGTCCCACGGTATCTCCTGGTTATACTGCGTGTGGAGGTGGAGCAGCGGCTTGTGTAGCATCTGCAGTCCGTGGATCCACATCTTCGCCGGAGAGAACGTGTGCATCCACGTAATCACGCCCACGCACTTGCTCTCGTTGTTGGCGGCCATCATTATCTGCGCCACCTCCTTGTCGGAGTTCGCCGTACCTTTATACACCACCTTTATGGGGATGATGCCCGACTTGTTCAGTCCGTCCACCATCTCCTGCGAGTGTCCGTCCACTATCTTCACTGTCTCGCCGCCGTAGAGCAGCTGCGCTCCGGTAATCCACCAAAGCTCAAGGTTCTCAAATGCCTTTATCATTGTATTAGTTTCTTTTTCTGTTGTT
>CAVHWJ010000046.1:7385-13247 GCA_963639565.1 uncultured Prevotella sp.
GTTTCGGGGTTCACGCAGAACGACACGAACGCCATCTTCGCCACCTGTTCCATTACCACCGAGTTGTAAACGGCCTGGTCGGGGTCTTTGCCCCATGAGAACGGACCGTGGTTCTTCACCAGCACGCCGGGGGTATGCACATAGTTGATGTCCTTGAAGCGGTTTACTATCACCACGCCCGTCTCCTTCTCGTATTCCGGCATCTGTTCTGCCGTCATGTCGTCGGTGCAGGGGATGCAGTCGTGGAAATAGTCGGCGTGCGTCGTGCCGATGTTGGGGATGTCCTTGCCGGCCTGCGCCCACGCCGTGGCGTAGGTGGAATGGGTATGCACGATGCCGCCAATCTCAGGGAAGGCCCTATACAATATAAGGTGTGTGGGAGTGTCCGACGACGGGTTGAGATCCCCCTCAACCACCTTGCCCGTCGTAACGTCCACGACAACCATGTCGGAAGCCTTCATCTTGTCATACGACACGCCAGAAGGCTTGATTACCATGAGGTTCTTCTCGCGGTCGATGCCCGACACGTTGCCCCATGTGAATATCACCAGATTGTGCTTCACCAAGTCAAGGTTCGCACGGAATACTTTTTCTTTCAGTTCATCTAACATAATACTAATTTCTAAGGGCGTGTTCTTAATGTTCCACGCATATTCAATTCTTGTTTTCTTGTCCTTGTCCCTGCGTTACAGCTTGAAGCAGGGGTCGTCCTCGTAAGCCTTTTTGTTGAAGCAGTAGAGTGCCGCGCCGCGTTTCGACGTAACCTTGTCGATCTTGTCCGTCTGCTCGATAAAGTCTATCGTCTTTATCTTCTTGCGGAAATTTCTCTTGTCAATCTCCTCGCCCAGTATCGCCTCGTAGACGTGCTGGAGCTGCGTCAGCGTGAAGAGTTCGGGCAGCAGACTGAAACTCAGCGGCTCCGTGGATATGCGGCGGCGCAGCAGCGTTATCGCCTTGTTCACCATTTCATTGTGGTCGGAATAGAGCTTGGGCAGCTTCTCCACGTCAATCCATTCCAGCTCGTGTTCCTCCTGCAACGCCTTGTCGTAGTCCTTCACGTTGATCAGGGCGCAATAGGCTATTGATATGACGCGCTCGCCGGGGTCGCGGTTCACCGCGCCGAAAGCCCCCACCTGTTTCATATACAGGTTGTCGAGACCCGTCAGCGTCTTCAATGTGCGGTTCGCCGCCTCGTCGAGACTCTCGTCGCCCTCCACGAAACCGCCGTAAAGCGACAGTTCGCCGCGTCCCGGGTCCATCTTTCTCTTGCCCACGAGCAGTTTCAGCTTGTTGGCCTCGAAACCGAAGATGATGCAGTCTACCGACACATACATCCGGGAGTGTTCTCTATAAAATTCTGTCATTTCTCGTTCGTTTTTAGTTGCCGTCCGCCGCTTCGGCGGCAGACGGCGTGTGTTGTCTTTCCGCTCAGCGGATTACCAGAAGTAAATGTAGAACGCAGCGGTGATGGCAAGGATGATGACACTGTGTATCACGTCCCACTTGTTCCAGCTCGCCCTCGTGGCGGCTTTCTGCTCCGGAGTGGCTGTGCCGAACACAAGTCCCTGTATCTTCTCAGCCGAAGGAGCTTCCGTCGCAAGACTTACCAACACGATGATGAGGCAGCAAACGACGAGCATCAGGCCGCAGAAATAAAGCCAGTTGAAATCATAGAACACGAACTTGAACCAGTTGTCGGCAGCATCAGTGGCGTTGCTGTAATACACCTTCGCGCCGAGACGCGTCAAGCCGATGATGATACCGGCCAGCAAGCCCCACATACCGCCCTTCGCAGTAGTCCTCTTCCAGCAGATACCGAGCAGGAAAGCCGCCGCGATACCCGGTGCGAGAACGCTCTGCACGTCTTGCAGATAGTTGTAAAGCACGTTGCCCACGCTGCGCATGATAGGAATCCAAAGGATGCCCAATATCACGATTACCACCGTTGCCACCTGACCGATCTTTACCAACGCCTTCTCTGATGTCTGCGGGCGCAGACGCTTGTAGAAGTCAATGGTGAAAAGCATTGCCGAAGAATTGAACAGCGATGCCAGCGAACTCATAAGGGCGGCGAGAATACCGCATACCACAAGACCCTTCACGCCGGCCGGCAGCAGTTTAGCCACAAGCACGGGGAAAGCCGCGTCGCTTACGAGGTTGCCGTAAGTATCAACAGGCATAAACGTGCAGTTGCTCTTGATATGGAGGGCGTAGGCAATCATTCCCGGGATGAGGAAGATGAACACGGGGAGCAGCTTCAGGTAAGCACCGAAGATAGTACCGCGGCGTGCTTCCTTTTCATTCTTGCCCGAGAGCACGCGCTGCACGATGAACTGGTCGGTACACCAGTACCAGAAACCGATAACGGCAGAGCCGACGAGCGCACCGAGCCACGGGAAATTGGGGTCGCGCAGGTCGCGCATCAGGTCGGGCATACGGTCGCCGTACTCGTTTACAGGCTCCATGGAGCAAATTCTCATCACTTCGTCCCAGCCGCCCACTTCTTTCAGACCGAGCACAAGGATTATTATCGAACCGAGCAGGAGAATAGGCGTCTGCAACACTGAGGTGTAGAGCACGCTCTTCATTCCGCCGAAGACGGTGTAGAGGGCAGTAATCACCACAAGACCGATGGCTGCAATCCAGAAGAAATCAATGCCCCAGAGTTCCTTGATGCCGAACACCTGCTGGAACACGAGACCGCCGGCATACACCGTAACCGCCACCTTTGTAAGCACATAGCTGATGAGCGAAATGACGGAGAGGATAGTGCGGCTCTCCTTGTTGTAACGCCTTTCGAGAAACTCCGGCATCGTGTAGACCATTGACCTGGTGTAGAAAGGCACGAAGACCCATCCCAATATCAATATCATCCAGCCCTGTATCTCCCAGTGGGCCATTGCCATGCCCGACGAAGCACCGGCTCCGGCGAGACCTATCAAGTGTTCAGAACCGATGTTAGAGGCAAAGATAGACGCGCCGATAGCAATCCACGTGGCGTCGCGTCCCCCGAGAAAATAGTCAGCGGAGTCGTTGTTCTTCTGAGAGACCACCCAGACGACGATTCCAATCAAGGCGAGGCAGAAAACGCCAATCACCAACCAGTCGTATATTTCCATGTTTCTTTAATGTTAAGTTAGTTGTTTGATATGAATTTTTGTTTGAATGTTATCTTTGTTAAGGTCAGTCATGCACCCAATTCATGTTTACTTCACGCTGAACTTGTAAGCCACATGACTGTAATATTTCTCCCCCGGCTTGAGGTATGGCGACGGCCAGTCCTTCTTGTTCGGCGAGTCGGGATATTTCTGGCTTTCAAGGCAAACCGACACGTGCTTGGGGTATTTCACGCCGTGCTTGCAAGTGATGCCTGTGCCCTGGAAATTACCCGTGTAGACCTGCACGCCGGGTTCGTTGGTGAACATTTCGAGAAGTATGCCTGTCTTGGGCGAATAGAGCGACGCGCAAACCGTGGTATCGTCGCCCTTGCCGTCCTTGTAAGTGTTGAGACACCAGTTGTGGTCGTAGCCGCCGGCGTTCTTTATCTGTTCGTAGGTAGTGTCGCAGATTGTCGCGCTAATGGCGTGAGCCTTGCGGAAATCCATCGGCGTGCCGTCCACCGCCTTTATCTCGCCTGTCGTCATAAAGGTGTTGTCGGCAGGGGTGAACTTGTCGGCGTTGATATACAGCACCATGTCCATGCCCTCTTTCGACATATCGCCGTTAAGGTTAAAATAGCTGTGGTTCGTCATGTTCACCACCGTCTCCTTGTCCGTCGTGGCTTCAAAGGTGATGTCGAGCGTGTTGTCGCTCAGAAGCCTGTATGTCGTTGTGGCGGTCACGGTGCCGGGGAAGTTGTTGTCGCCGTCGGGAGACACGAGCGTGAGCGTCAGCGTGGTGTCGTTCAGTTGCTTCGCGTCGTACACTTTATAAATCCACCCCGAAGGCCCGCCGTGGAGGCAATGCCCGAAATTGTTTTGCGGTAGCTGGTAGTCCTTTCCTGCCACCGTCAAGTGTCCCTTATTAATCCTGTTGGCGTATCTGCCCACGGAAGAGCCGTAGTCGCTGGGACTGTTCACCGAGTCGGCATACTGCCTTATATTGTCGTAGCCGAGCACCACGTCGGTGGGCTTGCCGTCCTTGTCAGGCACGCAGAGCGAGACCACGCGGCCGCCGAAGTTCGTTATGCACGCCTCCATGCCGTTGGCGTTTTTCAGCGTGTAGAGTTTCACGGGCTTGCCCGAAATGGTAGTGTCAAAAGCGGTGGGGTCGAGACCGGAGACGGTGGTCTGCGCGCTCTGTCCGTTGCAGCACGAAGCGAGCGCCAAGCACACGAGAGCGGCTCCAGACAAAAGGGTTTTCAAGTTTTTCATATATTCGTATTTAGGTTCTTGATAAGCGGCGGCAATGTCAGCCGCCGGGTTTTAAGGATTTTCTTTGTCCGACGTTTTTCGGCAGGGAAATGCCCACATTCCCCTAAACCGTTGTAAAATTACTATTTATTTTCTGAATAACACCAATTATTGCCAAAGTTTTTTCGTCGGGCGTGTTCAAACGACACTTTTGTGTTCAAAAAAAGGCACAAAGGCGGCGCGATGCCGCACTTTATGCCCGAAAGGAAATTGATGTTGTATGAAAATGTATGAATGTACCGTATGCCGTCAGCACACCTTCCTCGCCCCGTCTCCGATAACCACGTCGTAGATTTTCGGGGCTTTGCCGTATTTGGCCTGGTATTTCTCCTTAACGTCGGCGATGAACCTGTCATAGAGTTCATCCTTTACGAGGTTGATGGTGCATCCCCCGAAACCGCCGCCCATGATGCGGCTTCCTGTCACGCCGTCCTCCTTGGCGATGTCGTTGAGGTAGTCAATCTCCTCGCACGACACCTCGTAGTCGCGGCTCAGTCCGTAGTGGGTCTCATACATCTTCTTTCCCACCGTCTCGTAGTCGCCGGCGTTGAGCGCGTCGCACACGGCGAGCACGCGGTCTTTCTCGCCCAGCACATAAACGGCGCGCTTCATGTCCTCCCCGCTCACGTCGCCCTTCACGGCATCGAGCATATCCCAGTCGGCGTCGCGCAAGGTCTCGATTTTTTTGTCGGCAAACCTCTTCTGCAACGCCGCCACCACGTTCTCGCAACTCTTCCTGCGGTCGTTGTAGGCCGACGAGGCGAGTTCGTGCTTAACAACGGAGTCCACAAGCACCAGTTTGTAGCCCTTGGGGTCGAAGGGGAAATACTCGAACTCCCTGCTGCGGCAGTCGAGGCGCATCAGCTTGCCGGCCTTGCCGAAGACGCTGGCGAACTGGTCCATTATCCCGCAGTTCACTCCGCAGTAGTTGTGCTCCGTGGCCTGGCCGGCGAGCACCATGTCCCACTGCGACACCTTGTTGTCGCCGAACAAATCGTTGAGGGCGAAGGCGTAGCAGCTCTCGAGGGCTGCCGAAGACGACAGTCCCGCGCCAAGCGGCACGTCGCCCGAGAACGCCGTGTTAAAGCCTTTCACGTCCACGCCGCGCTTTTTAATTTCCTGCACGATGCCGTAGATGTATCTCGCCCAGCTTGCCTTGGGGCCTTCGGGGTCGTTCACGCCGAACTCCACGCGGTCTTTCAGGTCGATGGCGTATGCCATAACCGTGTCGGTGCCGTTGGGACGTATCTCGCACATTATGCCCTTGTCGATAGCACCCGGGAACACGAAGCCGCCGTTGTAGTCGGTGTGCTCACCTATGATGTTTATTCTTCCCGGCGACGTGTATATGTTGCCTGTCTTTCCGTCAAAATGCTTGACGAAACGGCTTCTCACTGTTTCTATTTCCATTGGTCTTCAGTATTAAATGGTGGTTAAAAAAGATTCCTTT
>CAVHWJ010000047.1:0-4315 GCA_963639565.1 uncultured Prevotella sp.
GCATAACGATACTGCCCGACGAGAATTTCAGCCTCACCACGATGTGCTCGTTCGAGTCGAAATTCATCAACAGCCAGTTCGCCACGCTCGACAACATGGAGGACTACGCCAAGGAGATTGCACAGGCGCGTACCTTCGTCTTTGTGCGCGACATCGAACCGCTGCTGAAAGCCAACCTCATAAAGGGCGGCGACATGGACAACGCGATCGTTATTTACGAGAGGCAGACCACGCAGGAGAGGCTCGACCAGTTGGCAGATTTCCTCAAAGTGCCGCGTCTCGACGCGACCAAGCTCGGGTATATCCAGCACAAGCCGTTGGTTTGGGAGAACGAATGTACGCGGCACAAACTGCTCGACATCATCGGCGATATGGCTCTGATTGGCCGTCCCATCAAGGGGCGCATCATCGCCACGCGTCCGGGACATACTATCAACAACAAGTTCGCCCGCCTCATGCGCCGCGAGATACGCAAGCATGAGATACAGGCGCCGATATACGACTGCAACGAACCGCCGGTGATGGACGTGAACCGCATCCGCGAACTCCTCCCTCACCGCTATCCAATGCAACTTGTGGACAAGGTGGTGGCTCTCGGGGCTAACAGTATTGTGGGCGTGAAGAACGTTACGAGCAACGAACCGTTCTTCGTGGGCCATTTCCCCGAAGAACCCGTGATGCCGGGCGTGCTCCAGATAGAAGCCATGGCGCAGTGCGGCGGACTGCTCGTGCTCAACACGGTAGAGAACCCCAAGTCGTGGTCCACCTATTTCATGCGTATCGACGACGTGAAGTTCCGCCACAAGGTGGTGCCGGGCGACACGCTGCTCTTCAAGGTGGACTTGCTCGCGCCGGTGCGCCACGGCATTTCCTCGATGAAGGGATATGTGTTCGTGGGCGACAAGGTGGTGTCGGAGGCCACGTTCACCGCACAGATTGTGAAGAACAAGTAATTTGAACTTAAACTGCAATATATGAATCAGATAAGTCCGTTGGCTTTCGTCCATCCTGAGGCGAAGCTTGGCGACAACAATATCATCGGCCCGTTCTGCTATATCGACAGGAATACGGTGTTGGGCGATAACAACCAACTGTATAACGGCGTGACCATTCACACAGGGGCGCGTATCGGCAACGGTAACGAGTTTTTCCCTGGCGCGAGCATAAGCACCAAACCGCAGGATTTGAAATATGCCGGCGAGGAGACCTTGTGCGAGATTGGCGACAACAACAGCGTACGTGAGAACGTGACCGTTTCGCGCGGCACAGCGTCGAAGGGACTGACCAAGGTGGGCAGCGGAAACCTCCTCATGGAGTGCGTCCATGTGGCGCACGACTGCGTGGTGGGCAACGGCTGCATCATCGGCAACGCCACGAAATTCGCTGGCGAGGTGGTGGTGGACGACAACGCCATAATCAGCAGTACGGTGCTCTGCCACCAGTTCTGCCGCATCGGAGGATATGTAATGGTGCAGGGCGGATGCCGTTTCAGTCAGGACATCCCCCCCTATGTCATCGTGGGCAAGGAACCCACGCGCTATTGCGGCATCAACCTCATCGGACTGCGCCGCCGCGGTTTCAGCAACGAGAAGATACAGATGATACACGAGGCTTACCGTCTGCTTTATTCCAAGGGACTTATGGCGGAAGGCATCGAAGAGATAAAGAAGAACCTGCCGGAATGTGATGAGATAAAGTATATCATAGATTTCGTGCAGTCATCCAAGCGCGGCATTGTGAGATAAAAGTGATTAGTTAATAAATGATGTTTGGAAGAGCGTGTCCTCATGGGACTTGTCTTCCAAACATTTTTTCTTTAAGGGAACTACTGTTCCTTTGTCTGATTTCGTTATTCTAACCAAAGAAAAGAATGGACAACACCCTTGCGGTAATCCTCGGTCCCACGGGAGTGGGCAAGACGGAACTCTGCCTTCGTGTGGCGGAGCGTTTCGGTATACCTATAATTAATGCCGACTCGCGCCAGCTCTTCCGTGAGATACCCATTGGCACGGCAGCCCCTACGGAGGAACAGAGGCGGCGTGTGGAACATCTCTTCGTGGGGAAATTGGGGCTGGACGACTATTACAGTGCCTCGATGTTCGAGGAGGACGTAATGGCTTACCTCAATGGATATTTCAACGGGAATAGACGGCTGGCACTTATGGCAGGCGGCAGCATGATGTACATAGACTCCGTTTGCAACGGCATCGACGATATTCCCACGGTGGACGACGGCACGAGGGAACTGATGAAAAGGCGTTACGAGGAGGAGGGACTTGAAGCCCTCTGCCTTGAACTGGAACGCCTTGACCCTGAGTATTACGCCTTGGTGGACAGGAAAAACCCGAAGCGCGTGGTTCATGCCCTCGAGATTTGTCTGATGACAGGCAAGACATATACTTCTTTCCGCAAGAACGAAAGGAAACAACGCCCCTTCAAAATCCTGAAGATTGGATTGAACCGTGACCGCGAAGAACTCTACGACCGCATAAACAGGCGCGTGGAGCAGATGGTTGCCGACGGACTTGTGGAGGAGGCGCGCAGCGTGTATCACAAGCGCGGACTGAACGCCCTGAACACGGTGGGCTATAAGGAACTGTTTGAACATTTCGACGGCAAATGTACCCTCGATGAGGCAATCTTCCGCATACAGTGCGATTCGCGCAAGTACTGCCGCAAGCAGCTCACGTGGTTCCGCCGCGACAATGAAATAAAGTGGTTTCATCCCGACAACATTGAAGAAATCATAAAATACATAGAAACATTTGGCTGAATATTAGGTAAATCGTACATTTGTACCTAATATGGAAGTTTAAGGATTTAATAATATTGTATATATGTTTAAGAAAATAAAAGCTGTATTGGCTTATATCGGAAGGGGAATTATGAAATTCTGCCGTTGGTATAAGAACCTATACAAGGGAAGGGCATGGTACACTAAAGGCATAATAGGTTTCTGTTCCTTTATCGTGGCGTTCTTCCTCTACCTCGGTATGGTGGACGTCAATTTCCTTTGGCTCTTCGGCAGTTCGCCGGGTTATTTCAGCGGCATCTGCGACCCGCAGGTGAGCGAGGCTTCTGAGATATACAGTGCCGACGGAAAGCTCATCGGCAAATATTTCAACGAGAACCGCACGCCGGTGAAATACGAGGAGGTCGCTCCCGAATTTTTCAAGGCTCTTGTGGACACCGAAGACGAGAGGTTCTACAAGCACATGGGTATCGACCCCATCGGACTCTTCGGCGCGGTGAAAGACGCGGCGTTGCACCACGGTGCGCGCGGTGCTTCAACAATCACGCAGCAGTTGGCGAAGAATATGTTCCGTGTGAGGAAGAACTACTCCACAGGCTTGCTTGGCAAAATCCCGGGACTGAAGATTCTCATAATGAAGAGCAAGGAGTGGATTATCGCCGTGAAGCTCGAAACCGTCTACACCAAGAAAGAGATTATCACGATGTACGCAAACACCGTGGACTTCGGGTCTAACTCCTACGGCATCAAGACCGCGGCGAAGACATATTTCAATACAACCCCGGCTGATTTGAAGACCGAACAGGCGGCGGTGCTCGTGGGTATGCTAAAGGCCACTACCTATTATAATCCCAAGAGCAACCCCGAGAACAGTCTGAGCCGCCGCAACGTGGTGCTCAACAACATGGTGACCCACGGCGACCTGTCGCGCCAGGAGTGCGACTCGCTTTCCGCCCTCCCCATTGCGCTCGATTTCAACCTTGAGGAGAACTACGACGGACAGGCAAAGTATTTCCGCGAGGCAATCGCCCACGACAGGAACATCAAGCAGTTCCTCGACGAGAACGGCTATGACCTCTATAACAGCGGCTTGAAGATATACACCACTATCGACACGCGTATGCAGAAATACGCCGAGGCTGCCGTGACGAAGCAGATGAAGCAGGTGCAGCGCAATTTCAACAGTCACTGGAGCGGTCAGGAGCCGTGGCGCGACGAGAACGGCAACGTGATTCCCGGTTTCATAGAGGGAATACTGCAAAAGCAGCCCGACTACCAGCAGTTGCTCGCGCGCTTCCCGAACAGTCCCGATTCCGTGGAGTACTACGTGAACCGCCCCCACAAGGTGAAGCTCTTCGACTATGAGAAGGGAACGATAGAGAAGGAGATGAGCATGGCGGACTCCGTGCGCTATATGGTGAAGTTCATGCACTGCGCCTTTGTCGCCATGGAACCGCAGACCGGTGCCGTGAAGGCATGGGTGGGCGACATAGACTTCGACACATGGAAATATGACAAGGTGACGGCAGACCGTCAGCCGGGTTCCACCTTCAAACTCTTTGT
>CAVHWJ010000047.1:4676-8403 GCA_963639565.1 uncultured Prevotella sp.
GCTCCGGTGCTTGTGACGCGCATCCTCGACCGCGACGGCAAGGAGGTGTATGTGTCGGCTAACGAGGAGCAACAGGCGATACCATATAAGAGTGCGTTCTTCATGCAGCAGCTGCTTCAGGGCGGTATGCGCGAACCGGGCGGCACGTCGCAGAGCCTGTGGGCTTATACCGACACGGCGCGCGACACCGATTTTGGCGGCAAGACGGGAACGACCAACAACCATTCCGACGCATGGTTCATGTGCGTCAGTCCGAAGCTCGTGTGCGGCGCATGGGTAGGCGGCGAATACCGCTGCATACATTTCCGTACCGGTGCTTTGGGACAGGGCAGCCGCACGGCGTTGCCGGTATGCGGATATTTCGTGCAGTCGGTAATGGCAGACCCAGCTTTCCGCGACTACCACGGCAAGTTTGACAAACCGCACGATTCCGACATTTCCTACGGTATGTACAACTGCGCCAGCTACTATCCGGCGCGCAAGGACACGGCGAGCATTGACAGTACGATGGTCGTAGGCGACATGGAGGATGTGGTGGAACTCGACGAGAACGGCAACGAGGTGCATGAGGCTCCCGCGACGCACAGTCAGGGGGCTGCCGTCGGTGAGGCTAAACCTTCTGCCGAACCCGCCGCGAAGCACCAGAAACCGAAGAACCAGCAGATGTCGCTCGACGATTTCTGACGCACTGCGTTTCACGATAAGACATTTATATTTTGGTTAGTTCAGACACTACGATAGACACGCAGAACGAAGAATTCCAGAAAGCTCTGCAGATAATCAACTATACCCGTCGTTCGCTTTTCCTCACAGGAAAGGCGGGGACGGGTAAGTCCACTTTCCTGCGCTACGTCTGTCAGAACACCAAGAAGAAGCACATCGTGCTCGCCCCCACAGGCATCGCCGCCATCAACGCCGGCGGTTCCACGCTGCACAGCTTTTTCAAGATACCCTTTCATCCGCTTATCCCCACCGACACGCGTTTCTCGCCGCGCAACATAAAGGAAACGCTGAAATACAATGGCGAGAAGCGCAAGATACTCCGTGAGGTGGAACTCATCATAATAGACGAGATAAGTATGGTGAGGGCCGACATCATAGATTTCGTGGACAAGGTGCTGCGCATCTATTCACGCAATATGCGCGAACCTTTCGGCGGCAAGCAGCTCTTGCTTGTGGGCGACGTGTATCAGCTCGAACCCGTGGTGAGGGAAGAGGACAGGGAGTTCCTGCGTCCGTTCTATCCCTCGTCGTATTTCTTCGACGCCCACGTGTTCCGTGAGTTTCAGCTCGTCAGCATCGAACTGCGGAAGGTTTACCGCCAGAGCGACCCCACGTTCATAGGAATACTCGACCGCATACGCACCAACAGTGTCGTGAGCACCGACCTCGATTTGCTCAACAAGAGGGTAGGGACGGACTCCACCGTTCACGACAGTTCACTCGCCATAACCCTTTCCACGCGGCGCGACACAGTGGACTGCATTAACGAGCGTGAACTGGGCCGCTTGCCGGGCGACAACACCGTGTTCTTGGGCGAGATAAAGGGCGAGTTCCCCGAGAGCAGTCTGCCCACGCCGATGCAGCTCGACATCAAGGTGGGTGCGCAGGTGATATTCATCAAGAACGACCTTGACAAGCGTTGGGTGAACGGAACGCTGGGCATCATTGAAGCCATAGACGAGGGCAACGGCGTGCTTTATGTCATTACCGACGACGGACACGAGTACGAGGTGGAACGCGCGTCGTGGAGCAACGTGCGCTATACGTATAATGAAAAGGAGAAAAAGATAGAGGAGGAGGAAATCGGCGTGTATGTGCAGTTTCCTATCCGTCTCGCTTGGGCTATTACCGTTCACAAGAGCCAGGGACTTACCTTCCGTCGCGTGAACATCGACTTTACTGGAGGTGTCTTCGCCGGCGGTCAGACCTACGTCGCGCTCTCCCGTTGCACTTCGCTTGAGGGCATAAGCCTCAAAGAACCCGTGCGCCGCCGCGATGTCTTCGTAAGGTCGGAGGTTGTGGCGTTCTCGCGCAACTATAACAACTCCACGATTATCAACAAGGCACTGTCGGAATCCAAGGCCGACCGTGAGTACCACGATGCCGTCAAGTGTTACGATAAAGGGGATTTCGAGGGCTTCCTCGTCAATTTCTTCAAGGCAATCCACAGTCGCTACGACATAGAGAAACCTCTCGTTCGCCGTTTTATCCGTCGCAAACTGAACGTGATAAACACGCTTAGGGCAGAGAACAAACGTCTGTGTGAGGAGAAGAAAGAACGTGACAAATTCCTGAAAAAACTCGCCGTTGAATATGTCGTCCTCGGCAAGGAGTGTGAGCAAGAGCACATGCCGGATGCCGCCATAGCCAATTACGAGAAAGCCCTGAAACTATGCCCCGAAATCCCCGAGGCAAAGCGTCGGTTGAAGAAACTGAAGAAATAAATTCGCCCTGCGTTTTCGCCGTGTCGGGGAAAAAGCGTATCTTAGCGGTGTGAAAACTCAAAGGCCATGGCAGACAAGATAAAATATCCGATAGGAATACAGACTTTTCAGACTATCATAGAGGGGAACTATATGTACGTAGACAAGACGAAATACATAGTTTCCTTTTTGGAACAGGGTCTGAAATATGTCTTTTTGAGCCGTCCGCGCCGCTTCGGCAAATCCCTCTTCGCCTCAACCCTTCACGCCTATTACGAGGGGAGAAAGGAACTGTTTGACGGACTTGCCATTGCCGACTATGAAAAGAAATGGGTCTCACACCCTGTGCTGCATTTTGACATGAGCGGAGCGAAGCATTTCGACAAGTCGAAACTCACGGAATACCTTGACTGGCTGTTGCAGCCCTACGAGAAACAGTATGGGTGCGAGAAAGGGGATAAGGACGTGAATGTGCGGCTCGCCGATTTGGTAAAGGGGGCTTGTGAACAGACAGGGCAGAAAACCGTCGTGATAATCGACGAGTACGACGCGCCGTTGCTCGATGTGGTCCACGAGGAACAAAATCTACACGACCTCCGTCTTGTGATGCAGAATTTCTACAGTCCGCTGAAGATGCTCGACCCGTACCTTGAGTTTGTCTTTATCGCCGGCATCACGAAATTCTCGCAGTTGAGCATTTTCAGCGAACTCAACAACCTCTACAATATCTCCATGACCGGGCGGTATTCGGCGATATGCGGAATAAGCAAGAATGAATTGACCACGCAGATGCGCCATGGCGTTGAACTTTTTGCCAGTGACCTCAGATTAGGCTTTGACGAAACGCTTGCGAGACTTGCCGAATATTACGACGGCTATCATTTCTGTGAGGACTCAGAGGATATTTTCAATCCGTTCAGTCTGATACTCGCCATGGCGAACCATAAGCTCGCCGACTATTGGTTCGCTTCCGGCACGCCGTCGTATATAATAAATGTGATGAAGAAATATCACACGGGACTTAGAGACATAGAGAAAAAGTCGGCAGGAGTTACTGATTTCGACGTGTCTCCAAGTCAGATGACATCCGCCCTGCCGCTTCTCTACCAGAGCGGTTATCTCACGATAAAGAAATATAACCCATTGACGCAGCGTTATGTCCTTGACTATCCGAATCACGAAGTGCGTATCGGTATGCTCCAGACCCTTGCGCCCAACTACCTGTCGCCAAGGCCAATGGAGAACAGTTCGTTTGTGGGCGATTTCCTTGACTTGCTTTGCGAGGGAAACTACAACGGCGC
>CAVHWJ010000047.1:8954-11039 GCA_963639565.1 uncultured Prevotella sp.
GCCTTGCGGCGGCTGATGTCGTCGAGCGATTTGTAGTGGGGCTGGTTTTCGGTGTTGTTTGCCATATCCTGTTTCTCCTTCAATAAAATTTCTCCAACAATAAAAACGCCCTAATTCTCCATCAACAAAGCGGTGAGAAATTTGACGAGCGGCTTTTCAATCAGCTGTTTCTTGAAAAGCAGGAATACGATGAACGCGAGGAAATAGAAAATCCCCACGATAAAGAAAGCCCACCCATAGCCCACCAGCGAGGCGAGAGCCACGGTAACGGCGAGCGACAAGAATATCAGTACGAGGATTATTATCAGCGACAGCGCGGCAACGATAATCAGGGCCGTGATTAGGCGCACCGTCTTGTCGATAGCCCCCAGCCTGATGTATTCGCCCTGCAACTTCAGATAATGCCTCGCAATCTCAACGAGTTTGCCAATGGCATTGATATTCTTGTCACTCGAAAACATGATGTCCCGTCATTTCTTTGGTTATACCTCTTCCGATTCAGCCTGTGCGTCCTTGATGTCGTCGGCCAAATCACCCATTTCCTTGCGTGTCAGGTTGATTTTGTGACGCTTGCAGAAATCGTCGATGGCGTCAGTAATTTTCTCCCTTGTGTCAGTTCCCTTTTCGGGAGCGAGCAGAAGTCCCAGTGCTGTTCCGGCGATTGCGCCGCCGAGGAAAGCTCCAACGTAGCCTAATGTTTTCATAATCTTCGATGTTTTAAAATTAATAATTGTCGTGTTCCGATTAACTTTCCACAAAGTTACGCTTTTTCTCCGTAGTCGCAACACATTCCTGCGGTTTTTTATGCCCTTGCCGTCACTTTCCCTCCATTTAACAAACTTTATGCGCCCTTTTGTCCTGTGTTTTGGCTATTTTGTGTAATTTCGCACGAGATTATCATATTCACACTAAAAACAAAAGAAATGAAAAGATATGCTATAGTATGCGCCGGCTTGTGCCTCGCATTCACACTCGCAAGTTGTGGTTCGTCGGAGAAAGCCTACCGCAAGATGTATGAGAAGGCACAGGCTGCCGAAGCCAACAAGACTGCCACTGAGCAGCAGCCCACTGAGGAAGTTGCGGTAGTTACTCCGGTTGTGGAGAAACCCGCCAACGAGACAGTCGTGGTGGACAACACCGACAACGTGCTGGTGCGTCAGGGCAACTACTCCGTGGTGAGCGGCAGCGGACTCAAGGCGTTCAGCGTTGTCGTTGGTTCATATTCCGTACAGGCAAACGCAGAGGGTATGCAGGGACAGCTCCGCAACAAGGGCTACGACGCACAGGTGGCATACGACGCTTCCACGAAGATGTACCGCGTGGTGGCTTCCACGTTCGACACGAAGAACGACGCCGTGCAGAGCCGCAACCAGATGCGCTCGCAGTATCCCGACGCATGGCTGCTCTATAACCACAACTGATAACCGGCCGTGGCACGCATCCTGTCGATAGACTACGGAAAGAAGCGCACGGGGCTTGCCGTGACAGACCCCCTGCAGATAATCGCCAACGGACTGTGTACCGTAGCCACCGCCGACCTGTATGACTACGTGGACAAATACGTGCATACGGAACAGGTGGAGCTTATCGTGATAGGCGAACCCCGGCAGCCCAACGGACAGCCGAGCGAGAACCTCGCGAGGGTAAGGGAGTTCGTGGCGAGATGGAAGAAACGCCAGCAGACACCGATAGTGTTCTACGACGAACGCTTCACGTCGGTGCTCGCCCACAAGGCGATGATAGACGGCGGACTGGGCAGGAAGGCGCGGCAGAACAAGGCGCTTGTCGATGAGATAAGCGCGACGATAATATTGCAAAGCTATTTGGAATCAAGAAGATGATATTACCTATTTATACATACGGTCAGCCGGTTCTCAGAAAAGAGTCGGCTGACATTCCTTTGGATTATCCCGAACTGAAAGAACTTATCGCCAATATGTTTGAAACGATGGAAGAGAGCAACGGCGTGGGGCTTGCCGCCCCTCAGGTTGGTCTCAACATCCGTGTGGTGGTGATAGACCTCGACGTTCTTTCGGAGGATTTCCCCGAATACAAGGGCTTCAAGAAGGGATTTATCAACCCCCA
>CAVHWJ010000047.1:11590-13215 GCA_963639565.1 uncultured Prevotella sp.
AACGCCAAGCCGTACCTCTACGAACCGTGGTTCGGCCGTGGCGAGGCCAAGTTCCGCCTCGACGATTTCGTGGGGGCGGAGGCAGACTGCACCGAGGCGATAAAGCTCAACCCCTACGTGCCGGTGCTGTTTGAACTGCGCGGTCTGTGCCGCATCCGCCAAAACAATTTCAAGGGGGCTATCGCCGACTACGACAAGACGATACAGTATGAGCCTGACAACAAGGGGCTGTGGTTCAACCGTGTCTTGTGTCGCATGGAGGACAACGACTACAAAGGGGCTTCCGACGACCTCGACGTGATGATGAAGCGTTGGGCTACTTACTCACAGGCGTATGCCCTAAAGGCGCAGCTCTGCCTCCAGCAGAAGGACACGGTGGAGGCGGAGAAATTCATCGACAAGACCCTTGAACTCAACCCCTACGACGGCGACGCGTGGGCGGTGCGCTCGATGATCAGTCTGGCGCACTCCAAATGGCGCGACGCCGACCGCTATCTCACCAAGGCGATACATTTCAAGCCCACCAACGCGAATTATTACGTGAACCGCGCCCTTGCCCGTTATAACATCAACAACCTGCGCGGTTCGCTTGCCGACTACGACAAGGCGATAGAACTCGAACCCAACAATTTCCTTGCCCATTACAACCGCGGACAGTTGCGTGTGCAGGTGGGCGACGACAACCGTGCCGTGGAGGATTTCGACTTCGTGCTGAGGCTGGAGCCGGGCAACGTTATGGCGGTCTACAACCGTGCGCTGCTCTTGGAACGCATCGGCAACATCCGCGGGGCGATAACCGACTACACCACGCTCATCAAGCAGTTCCCCAACTTCTGGATAGGACTGCGCAACCGCGCCCGCTGCTACCGCCGCTTGGGCATGGCGGCGAAGGCTGCCGACGACGAGTTCCGCATCATGAAGGCGCAGATAGACAAGAGCAACGGCTACCAGCCGCGGTGGAACAAGAGCAAGGTGCGCAGCGTGAGGAAACGCAGTGAGATAAACTTTGAGAAATACGACCAGCTCGCCGTGGACGACAACCAGAATGTGGGCATGGAATACGAGAACTCCTACCGTGGGCGTGTGCAGAACCGCAAGGTGGACGCGGAGCTGCTGCCGATGTACCAGCTCTCATATCTCCAGTATTCCAACGGCGTGAAATCGTATGTGGCGAGCGTGCCTGCCGTGGAACGCTTCAACGCGGCGGTGTCTCGCTCCAAACTCTCCGCTCCCAACTCCACCCTCCAAATCTCCTGCTCCACAAAGAAACTCGACGAGAAAGAGTCAAAGGCGTATTTCGATATGGCGGACACGCTTTCCGCGCAGATACGGCAGTCGCACGACTTGCAGAAGGACAAGCATTTGCTTATCCTGCGGGCAGTGGCATACAGCGTGCTGCAAAACTATTACGACGCAGAGAACGACCTCTCGGCTTATATCCAGACCGACAGTCTCTCGCCGCTTGCCTATTGGCAGCGCGCCGTGTGCTTCATGCAGATGAAGGGGAACGGCGCGTCGGGACAGGCACAGACGGAGTTCAACGATATGCGCGCCATCGGCGACCTCGACAAGGCCGTGGCTCTCGACAAGGACAACGCCTACCTTTATTATAACAGGGGCAACGT
>CAVHWJ010000048.1:0-13204 GCA_963639565.1 uncultured Prevotella sp.
GACGCTTCTCGGGCGTGAGGTCGCGCTTGCCGCGGAGCACGCAGTAGATGATGCCGGTTTCCTTCTGCAAGAGTTCGTGGAGCATGTGGATGCCCAGGTAGCCCGTGGCTCCCGTTAGCACCACGTTGCCTATCTTCTGCCTCTCGCCATTGCGCAACGCATCGAGCGTGTTTGCTTCAAGCACGTCGGCAAAAGCCGACTTGGGCAGTTCCGTTTCCTTGCCCACTATTATTGTCTCAGATACCGGCGCGGCCTTTGCGCTGTTCTGCATGATGTCGATGAATATGGCGAGACTGCGTGGGGTCTTGTATTTGAAGAGGTCCTTGAAGGTAACGTTATACCCCTTTGTCATAAGAGCCGCCACCACCTTTATGGCACTGAGCGAGGTTCCGCCGAACTTGAAGAAATCGTCGTTTGCGCCCACCTTCTCCTTTTTCAGCACGTTGGCGTAGACCTCGGCTATTGCCGTCTCTATCTCGCCCTCGGGAGCCACGAAACTGTCCTGCTTTGCCTCCAACAGATGCGGTTCGGGCAGCGCGCGTGTGTTCGCCTTGCCGTTCGGCGTGAGCGGCATTTCGTCGAGCTGCATATAAGCCGTGGGCACCATGTAGTCGGCAAGGTGAACGGCAAGGTATTCCTTGAGAGTTTCCACGTCAATCTCGCGGTCGGCGGTGAAATAGGCGCAGAGGTGCTCCACGCCGCCTATCTCCCTTACCACCACGCTCTTCATGAGCACGCCCTCGAACTGTCCGATGAGCGTTTCTATCTCGCCCAACTCGATGCGGAAGCCGCGCAGCTTAACCTGACTGTCGATGCGCCCGAGGAACTCAATCTGCGCTTCGCTGTTGTAGCGCACCAGGTCGCCGGTGTGATACACCTTGAATGTCCTGTCGCCGGCCTGTATGTCGCAGAAGCGTTCGGCGGAAAGTTCCTCACGGTGCCAGTAGCCGCGGGCAATCTGCGTTCCGCTCATGCAGAGTTCGCCTGCCACGCCCTGCGGCAGCAGCTGACCCTCGCAGTCCACCACAAGCCCCAACTGGTCATAGAGCGGCCGTCCGATAGGAATGTTGCGGTATTTTTTGCCCGGCGTTACATCGAAGAATGTGGACATCACGGTGAACTCCGTGGGTCCGTAGCCGTTGATAAGGCGGCAGTGGCACTCCGGGGCGACAGTCATCTTCTCGCCGCCCACCAACAGGTATTTCATCGGCAGGTCGGGGTACATCTGCAAGAGCATCTGTCCAAGCTGCGTGGTGAACGTGCCGCCCGTGATGCCGTTCTTGGTGATGAACTCACTGAGCAGGGCGAAGTCCTTGCGCGCCTCAAGAGGCACGGGGTACATCGTTCCGCCCACGGTGAGCACGGGGTAGAGGCTCTCCACCGACGTGTCGAACGAGAAGCTGGCGTGGCAGCAGATGCGGCTCGTCTCGTCCTGCCGCCACTCGTGGGCGGCGAACTGCACGAACTGCGCCTTGCCCCTCTGCGTTATCATCACGCCCTTGGGCTTACCCGTAGATCCGGAGGTGTATATCATGTATGCCAAACCGTCGGGCGTGGCGAGGTTTATGCCGTCGGTCTTGGTGTCGTCGCACTGGCAAATCCAGTCGTCGATGAACAGCACCTCACCCTTGAAGCCGTCGAAGTCGCCGCCGGCGTTCTTCTCGTCGTATATGGTGTGCGAAGTGACGAGCAACCGGCTCTCGGAGTCTTCGAGCATATAGAGCAAGCGGTCGGTGGGGTAGTCGTAGTCGAGCGGCACGTAGGCGCACCCGGCCTTCTCGATACCGATGGCGGCCGTGATAAACTCCTTCTGATAACCAAGCATGATGCACACGAACGGCGACTTGCCGTCATTGCCCACGCCTTTCTCCACAAGGAGGGAGGCGAAAGCACCCGAAAGGTTGTCGAGCTGTGAGTATGTATAATTCCCCGACTCGTCCACCACAGCGGTGTTGCCCGGTGTCTTCGCCGCCTGACGCATGAAGAGCGAGGGGTAAGTGTCGTCGGGGTTAATGTCGAGGTGCTCGCCGGTGGAGAGGGCGATGAGCTGTTCCGCCTCCGCCTTTTCCACCAGAGCCACGTCGTGCAATGTCTTGCTGCGGGTCATATTCTGCGCCGCACTTGCCGTGGCGCGCAGCAGCGTCTCCATGTCCTCCTTGCCGTAACGCATACCGTCGTATTCTATGTTCATGCGGTAGTCCGTTCCCTCGGGGAGGATTGTCAGCGTGATGGGGAACTTCGTGGTGTCCTGTCCCAGAATGATGCGCTCCATGCCGTCGCCCTTGCCGTCGTCGGTCACGCCGCCCTGGAACACGCACATTATCTCGGCGTGTATCTTGTAGCGGTCCACAAGGTGGGTGTAGGGGAAGAAATCGCGTGCGTAATTCTCCTGAAGCATCCTGTCGGTTGCCTTGAGGAACGCCATTGTCTCCGTCTTGCCGTCCACGCCGATTGTCACGGGCAGTGTCTTGACGAACATACCCACGCTCTGCATCAGTGCCGGACTGGCCCCGCGGCCTCCCGAAATGGTGATGTAGAGCGGATTGCTTTGGCGCGCTATGCGACTGAGCGTAAGGGCGAACGCCGCCTGCATATAACTGCTCACAGTGATGTCGGCCTCCTGACAAGCCCTGTCGATGTCCGCCCCCGGGAACGCCCGGCTCACCGTGCCGACAGCCACGCCGTCGGGAGTGATGCTGTCGGGGTATGACGTAACCTCAGCACCGCCAAGCAGTTCCTCGTAATGTTTCTCCGCCTCGGTATAGGCGTTGCTCTGGAGCACCTCCTGTTCGTAGAGGGCATAGTCGAACGCCGTCACCGTCTCGCCCTGCGGCGACTTGCCGTCGTAGGCGGCGAGGATGTCGGAAAAGAAAACGTCGAACGACAGTCCGTCGAACACCGTATGGTGCGCGTCCACAAAGAGATATACCGCCGACGGACTCTTAACCACCTCTATGCGCACAAGGTCGTCGCCGAGCAGATTGAACGGCCGCACCTTCTTCTGGAAATCCTCCTGCGAAGGTTCTTCGTCCACGGAAACTACCTTCACCTTTATCTCCGCGTCGTCCCTGCGCTGCATCATCACCTCGCCGTCCACGGTGGCGAAATGCGCTTTCAACACGGGGTGCGCGTCGATGGCGGTCTCAGCGGCATGAGCGAGTTTGGCTGCGTCCTTGTTGTCAAACCTATATATTATGGGGATGTTATACTGCGTAGTGTCGCGGTTTATCTCCCAGTCGAGATACAGTCCGCGCACATTCTCCGTGAGCGGATAATACTCGCGTTTGTCGTATTTCATTTCGGGCGTTTCCTCCCCTGCCGAATCGGCGATGCGCGCCGCGATGCCCCTCACCGTGGGTTCCGCGAGGATGTCCTTAATGGCAATCTGAACGCCGAGCTGTCGCGACAGGTTGCCGCCCAGGCGCATGGCGGCGATTGACGTAACGCCCATGTGGCGCAGGTTGGTGGTAACGCCGAACTGGTCAGTGTTGATGAGTTCCGCCACGATGTTGAACACGCTCTGCTCCATTTCCGTCTGCGGCGCTACAATCTCCTCCGCCTCCAGCTGCGGTTCTGGCAGCGCGCGTGTGTTCGCCTTGCCGTTGGGCGTGAGCGGCATTTCTTCGAGCTGCATATACGCCGTGGGCACCATATAGTCGGTGAGCCTTTCGCCAAGGTATTTCTTCAGCGCGTCCACGTCGATTTCGCGGTCGGCGGTGTAGTATGCGCAGAGGTGCTCCACGCCGCCAATCTTCTTTATCACCACGCTCTTCATCTGCACGCCCTCATACTGTCCGATGAGCGTTTCTATCTCGCCAAGCTCTATGCGGAAGCCGCGCAGCTTCACCTGAGAGTCAATTCGTCCGAGGTATTCGATGAAGCCGTCGCTGTTGTAGCGCACGAGGTCGCCAGTGTGGTAGACCTTCACTTCCTTGCCGTCGATGGTGAGGTTGCAGAACCTCTCCGCCGTGAGTTCCTCGCGGTGCCAGTAGCCGCGCGCTATCTGTCCGCCGCTCATGCAGAGTTCGCCGGCAGCCCCCTGCGGCAGCAGATGCCCCTCGGTGTCCACCACAAGACCAAGCTGGTTGTCGAGCGGACGGCCGATGGGGATGTTGCGGTATTCACGTCCCAGCTCCACGTCGAAGAAGGTGGAGACAACGGTGAACTCCGTAGGGCCGTAGGCGTTTATCAGTCGGCACTTGCACTGCGGAGCGACAGTCATCTTCTCGCCGCCCACCACTATATATTCCATGGGCAGGTCGGGGTACATCTGCAAGAGCATCTGTCCCAACTGCGTGGTGAAGATTGCGCCCGTGATACCGTTTTCCACAATAAAGTTATAGAGCAACGCAAAGTCCTTGCGCGCCTCCTGCGGCACCGGGTAGAGCGTTCCTCCCACGGTGAGCACAGGGTAAAGGCTCTCCACCGACGCGTCGAAAGAGAAACTGGAGTGGCACGCCACGTGGCTCTTCTCCGTGAGCCGCCATTCGTGGGCGGTGAACTGCACGAACTGCGCCTTTGCGCTCTGCGGTATCATCACGCCCTTGGGCTTGCCCGTAGAGCCTGACGTGTATATCATATACGCCAGGGTGTCGGGCGTGGCAAGGTTGGTCGCGTCGGCCTTGGTGTCGTCGCACCGGGTGAGGAAATCGTCGAGGAATATCACCTTTCCCTTGTAGTCCTTGAAATCGCCGCCGGCGTTTTTTTCGTCGAAGATAGAGTGGGAGGTGACGAGCACCGCGCTTTCCGAATCCTCAAGCATATAGAGCAGTCGGTCGATAGGGTAGTCGTAGTCGAGCGGCACGTAGGCGCAGCCGGCTTTCTCGATGCCCAAAGCGGCTACGAGAAACTCCTTCTGGTAGCCCATCATTATGCTGACGAACGGCGATTCGCCCTTTCCGGCTTCCAATTCTATAAGGTGTGCGGCGAACGCGCCCGATAGATTGTTCAGCTGGGCGTAAGTGTACTGTCCGCTGTTGTCCTTCACGGCGATGTTTTCGGGTGTCTTCGCCGCCTGAGCCATGAAGAGGGAGATATAGCTTGCCCCATCCACTGTGTCAAGATGCGCTCCGGCGGAGAGTTCCATAATCTTCTTGCGCTCCTCCGCCGTGGTGATTTCTATGCTTGACAACGAATCGGACTTGCCGGCAGCCATTAGGTTATGCAGACAAGCGGCAACGGTGTGCGCCACCATACGGAGGTTTTCCGCCGACACCCTTGCGCCGCCCGCGTTGGCGTTGATTTCATATCCGCCGTTCTTGGCGAATATCTCCACCGCAAGGTCGCTGTCAGTCACCATGTTGCGCAGATAACGCCAGTGGTGCATCTCGCCGCCGAGGGTGTGGTCGTACAGGTTTGTCACGCCGAGGTAATTGAATTTCACGCTTGGCAAATCCTGCAAGTCGTTGTAGAGGTGGGTCAGCGGATAAATAGCGCACTCGCCCTTGGCAAACCGCCACTCGTCGCGGAACGCGGCGAGGTATTCGCCCACGCTCTTCTTGTAGTCCAGTTCGATGTGTATCGGCAGACCCTTCACATACATACCGTAGTTCGTCCTGTCAGCCTCCGTGCGCCCGGCGTATTCCGTCTGGAATGTGAAATCTTTGCGCCGCATGAGTTTTGCCATGGCGAGGGTGAAGGCTGCATAGAACATCTGCGATGGCTGCACGCCGTTCTCGCGGCACCAGTCGTCCACAGCCTTTCTGTCGGGCAGCGTGACAAATTCCTCCCTCAGCTCATCCCACTCCCCGGCACTGCCCTCGGCATACACGGGGAACTCGCATCCGGCGAGGTGGTCGAGCACCTTCTGCCGCGCCTCGGCGTAGCGTTCGGTGTCAAACGACCGCTGCTCTTCTTCGGCGGCCTCTATCAGTCCGTAGTCATGCTGATGCCGGTAAGTGGGCTGCGCATAATACTTTTCAAGGTCGTCGAGGAAATTCAGCTGCGACGAACCGTCATATAATATATGGTGTACGTCGAGGAAGATGTAGTTGCCCTCCTCCGTCTGCGCTATGGTATAACGGTGCAGCGGTTCGCCGCCCAACAGGTCAAAGGGGCGCATATATCCGCCGTCGAAGAGACGCTCCGCCTCGTCGCGCGTCATCTTCACGCACTCAATGTTCGGCTTCATCTTTTCGTCGCGCCACTGCACCGGCGTTCCGTTTTCCATGGCGAAGCGCATGGTGAGGTCTGGGTGGTCGCATACGATGCGCTCCAGCGCGTCTTTCAGCCTGTCGGTGTCGATGCCGTCGGCCAGACGGGTGCAGAAGCAGAGGTTGTATTTCGTTGCGAGGGGCTTTGTCATCCATTCGAGGAAGACGCCCAACTGCGATTGTAGCAAAGGATGTGTGTTCATAAGTCTGAGGTTTTTGAGGTTACACTTTTTCTATGCGGCGTTTGCGTTTAATTCAGTCCGAAGAGCGAGGAGAAGTCGGTCATGTCGAAAATCTCCCTCACCGTACTGTTCAGGTTTTTCACCTCCACCTTTCCGCCGTTCTTCTGCGCCTTTTTCAGCAGGGTGATGAATACTCGCAGACCCGAACTGCTGATGTATTCCAGTCCAGCGCAGTCCACCACCACGTGCGCCGTGTCTTCCGCCGCCATTTCGTCCACGGTCTTCTGGAATCCCTCGGCGTTGAGGGTGTCGAGATAGCCCACGAGTTCTATAACTGTCTTGCCTTCTGTCTTTTTGATTTGTATTTCCATATCGTCTTTGTTTTTTTATATTTTCTTTGTCATTATGAGTTTGTTCATTTCGTTCTCGCGCTTGTATATCACCTCGTCCATGCGCTTCTTGATGAGGAATATCCCCAGTCCGCCCACCGGCCTTTCCTCCACGCCGAGCGATATGTCGGCCTCTTTCGCCCGTGTGGGGTCAAAGGGCTTTCCGCTGTCGGTGAGTTCAAAGCGCAGGCTCGACGAACCTTTTTTGTATATCGCCTTTAGGTTTATCTTGCCTGAGTCCTTTTCGGGATAGGCGTAGTTCACCACGTTCACCAGTGCCTCTTCGAGGGCGAGCATCACTGAGAGCACAACCGACTTCTCTAATTGCAGTTCCTCGCCTATGCCCTTGATGAACGGCGGCAGCTTTGCCATCTCGTCCATGCGGTTGTCGAGGATCAGCGTGCGGCAGTTGTCGTAGGATATTGCCAGCATCGTGAGGTCGTCGCTCTGCTCCGCGCCGTCCACAAAGGTCTCAAGGTTTTCCTTCACCCTGCCCAATATCTCGTGAGACGTCATGTCGCGGAACGTGGCGAGCAGCGTTTCGAGCCTCTTTGTGCCGTATTGTTCCTTTGTCTTGTTCTCCGCCTCCGTCAGTCCGTCGGTATATAGCAGCAGTGTCTCGCCCTCTTTCATCGCGGATGCCTGGTCCTCGTATTTCACGTTGGCGAACAGTGCCAGCGGCAGTTTGGGCTTCACCGGCAGCGTGCGGCATCCCTCCCCGGCGGAAAGCACATACGGCGCGTTATGCCCGGCGTTGCAGTAGACGAGTTCGCCTGTGCTTGTGTCGAGGATGCCGATGAACATGGTGACGAACATCTGCGCCTGATTGTTGCGCGCGAGTGTCTCGTTTATAGCCTTCATCATCTGGCTTGGGGAGAAATTCTGGGTTAGCAGACTGCGGAACAGCGTACACGTCATCGACATCACCATCGCCGCCGCTATTCCCTTGCCCGACACGTCGCCTATGGTGAAGAACACCTTTCCGTCTTTCACGTCGAAATCGTAGAAATCGCCTCCCACCTGCCGCGCCGGGGTGAGGAACGCGTCGATGTCCACCTTCTCGAAGCTCTGCGGCAGAACGAAGTCGATGGGCAGTATCTCCATTTGTATGCGGTTCGCCACCTTCAGTTCGCCGTTAATCTTCTCCCTCGCCTTGGTCTCGTTCTCCAGGTCTTCCATATATGTTTTCAGCGACAGCTGCATGTGGGCGAAGGCGTCGCGCAGTTTGCCGAAGTCGTCGTGGCTCTCCATGTCGGGCAGCGACGCGTCGAAGTCGCCCTTGGAAATGCGGTAGGCGGAGTCAGTCATCTGCCGTATTGGGCGCACCATGCGCGAGAGCAGGATGCGTATGCACACCGACAGGAGCAGGATGCCCACCACGATGATCGCCACCACGGCGAAGGTGAACGACCCGAGTTCGGAAACGATGGTGGAGTAGGGGCATACGCTCGCCACCGACCACCCCACGCCTTTCAGCGGAGCGTAGCACACGAGCACGTCGGTACTGTCGAGTTCGCAGTGCAGATAGCCCTTCTCGCCGGCCATCATCTTTTTTCCTAAGGTGTCATAATCATCATCCTTCAGGATATGCGCCAAAGAGAAAATATCCTCCTGGAGTATGTATTTGGGGTTGGGGTGGGTTATTATCGTACCCTTCTTGCTCAATATAAAGGAATAGCTGTTCTTGAATGGCTGCACGCAGCTGAGTTCGTCGGCGAGGTCTTTCAATGCCACATCCGCCACCACCACGCCGATAACCGTATTAAGGCTGTCCTTTATCGGCAGTGCGTATGAGGCTATGATTTTGTGGCTTCCCGTCTTGTCTATATACGGCTCCGTCCACTCGCCCTTACCCTTCAACACGGCGGAGTTGTACCACTGCGCCTTGGTGTAGTTGTATTTTTCAATCGGCACCCTGTTGTAGTGCATCGTGCCGCTGCTGTCCTCGTAGGCGTAGTCCACCTTGGCCTTCTGGAAATTGATGTAGCCCACGCCAAGCAGCAGGGAGTTTGTCTGCACGAGCTGCCCTATGAACTCCATCGCCCTGTAATGCTCCTTGTGGGGCGAGGCGAGCACGTGGCGCACGGTCAGTTCCACGGTGGTCTCCATCCAGTCAAGCTCGTCCTGAAGGTTCAGGATAATGGCGTTTTGCAGCGCAAAGGTGTAGAGGGAGGCCTGTGTCTCCTCCCTTCGGTGACTGTAATTGTCGAACGCGAGGGCTATGCTTCCGAATATCGCCACGGTGAGGAGCAATATATATAGGTATAGCCTCAGTTGGAAAGACATCTTTACTTTTTTCATCGCGCCACAGTTTTTTTTGTTCGTTTCACGGCGTGTCCCTCAGAACTCCGCCTTGCGTATTCTTTTCCCAAACACAGGTAGTGTAGACATACCCCAGGCGCACCACGGTGTTGAACACCGCGCCACGCGCCGCCGGCGAACTGAGCAGGTAGCGTATGTCGTCGGTCAGTCCCGTGCCGCGCAGCTTCAGCAGTGCCTCCTTGCGCGTCCACGTCCGTGTGAACTCCACCGCCGGGTCTTCCGCCTCCTCGGTGCGCTTCTTTTCTTCGGGCGAGAAACACACGTCCATCACGTCGCCGCAAGCCTCCCCGGGTATTGTCTCCACGTCGCACCCCACAGGTTCGTCACCAACCGCGCACATCACGGCTCTCGCGCAGTGGCTGATGTTGAAATGCAGCTGCGGCAGTTCTATTAGGTACGGTTTGCCGTATTCGCCGTAGCCGAACCTGAGCGTCTGCCTTGCGCCCGTGATGTCCTCCACCAAGTCGGCGAGCAGCAGATACGCCTTGGCGCACTGAAGCCTGTCCGCCGGCATCCGGTACCGTTCCGCCTGTTGCCTTCTCCACGCCGGGAGCAGCGCGGCGCACCGCCGGTAGTCCTCCTCCGTGGGACATTCGGGTAGTTCATAGATAGCCGTCTTCAAATCCGCCAGTTTTGTAGTCTACAATATACGGATTGTCCGCAAAACCGGACTTCTCCCGTTTCAGAAAACAAAGTTAATTTAATATTCGGTGGCACACAAACAAAACATTGATTTTTTTGAAAACAATCATTCCCCATGCCACCTTAAACGAAAGAACCGCCTCCCATATAAGTCCTATTTGTCCTATTAGTCCTACACGCCACATTAATTATCCCCAAAAACCGTGTATAACCCCGTGGAAAACCCTGTTAATAACTACACGCTTATCCACAGCCCACTCCGTCCGCCCCCGCCCCGTGTGGAAATCCACAGGCTTATAAACAGGGAAAGGGCAAAAATTCCACAGTTTTGCATCAACAAAAGATATAAACTTATTATCTTTGCACCGAATGTGGATAACGTGGATAAGTGACATTCGGCTCTGAAACACAACAACAAAAGGAAATAACAACTGTGGGATAAGCCGGTGCCGGAGGTTTATAACTTAATGTGCAAGAAAAACGATAGAAAGTTATAAACATATCCACGGCATATCATACTATACATTCTTCTTTTTAAAAATTAAAACAATAAAAGATAATATTGATATGGATGTGAACAAATGGAGGGACAAGGGATATATCGGCGAACCGGCCGCGCCCGGCACTGACCTGGCGAAGGAGATAAGGCGGCTCTGCAAGGAGAAGAACGCCGTGGTCCTGGCGCACTATTACACTATGGGCGACATTCAGGACGTGGCTGACTTCATCGGCGACTCGCTCGCACTGGCGCGCAAGGCAGCCGAGACCGACGCCGACATCATCGTGATGTGCGGAGTGCATTTCATGGCTGAGACGTGCAAGATTCTCTCGCCGGAGAAACTCGTGCTCTGTCCCGACATCAACGCCGGCTGTTCGCTCGCCGACTCGTGCCGCGCCGACGACCTGAGGAAATACAAGGAGGAGCATCCGGGCTACAAGGTGGTGAGCTACGTGAACACCACTGCCGCCGTGAAGGCTCTCACCGACGTGGTGGTGACGAGCGGCAACGCAAAGAGGATAGTGGACTCGTTCCCTGCCGACGCGAAACTCATCTTCGGTCCCGACTACAACCTCGGGTCGTATATCAACAGCGTAACGGGCAGGAACATGCTGCTATGGAACGGCGGCTGCCACGTGCATGAGCGTTTCTCCGCCGCCGAGATTGTCAGGCTCAAGAAGGAGCATCCCGGAGCGGAGGTGCTTGTTCACCCCGAGTGCAAGGGTCCCGTGGTGGTGCTCGCCGACGTGGTGGGTTCCACGGCGGTGCTGCTGAAGCACGCCATTGAGAGCGACACCAAGGAGTTTATCGTGGCCACCGAGGCGGGCATCCTGCACGAAATGACGCGCAAGTGTCCGGGCAAGACCTTTATTCCCGTGCCGCCGGAGGTGAGCGAGGGTTCGCTGGGGTGTTCCTGCAACGAATGCGACTACATGAAGATGAACACCCTGCTGAAGGTTTACAATGCGCTGAAATACGAATGGCCCACGGTGGACGTGGCTCCCGAAATCGCCCGCGAGGCGGTGAAGCCTATCGAGAGGATGCTCGAACTGTCGTAAAACGTTTTAAGCTGAATAATGAAAAAGCCTCTCGTCAGTTTCATCATACCTTATTATAATGTGCCTCTTCCGCTTGTGGAGCAGTGCGTGGCAAGCATCGCGCGGCTGCCCATGGAGCAGGGGGAGAGGGAGGTCATAGTGATTGACGACGGCTCCGAGAGCGACATTTCCCGTGAACTTTCCGCCGTTTGTCCTCACCTTATATATATACGCAGGGAAAACGGCGGACTTAGCGCGGCGCGCAACACCGGCATCGGGGCGGCGCAGGGCGAATATATACAGTTTGTTGATGCCGACGACGCTCTTGTGCCGGAGGTCTACGCAAAATGTGTGGACAAGGCGAGAGAGACTTCCGCAGACCTTTTGATGTTCTCGTCTACCAGCGAGGAAAAGTGGGGTGGGGAAGATGTGCGTTGGAGCGGCGAAACAACCGGGGCGCAGTATATGGCTTCCCACAACCTTCACGCCGTGGCGTGGGGGTATCTTTTCCGCCGCGAAATACTCGGTCAGCTGCGCTTCACCCCCGGCACTTACCATGAGGACGAGGAGTTCACGCCGCAGTTGCTGCTTCGCGCCAAGACGATGCGTGCTACCTGTGCCAAGGCTTATTTCTACCGCGTGCGCAGCGGGTCTATCACCACCGAAAAGTCGGCCGCCCACATCAATAAACGCCTCGACGACGTTTTCCGCATACTCAACGTCTTGCGCGACTTGTCGCTCACCCTCAGCGGCATAGACCGCACCGCCCTCGACCGCCGTGTGGCGCAGCTCACCATGGACTATATCTACAACTGCGTGCGCCTTCTCTCCGACAGGCGGCAGACAATGGAAAGGATAGAAACCCTGCGTCTTGCCTCTTTCTTGCCCCTCCCCAAGAAAAACTACACAATAAAATACACCCTCTTCCGCCTCCTCGTAAACGGTTTTTTGTCGTATAAGTCCCATTAGTTTTATTAGTCCTATTAGTCCTATTAGTCCTATTAGTCTTATATGTCCTATTAGTCCCCCATTGATTAATTAGCATGCACATCCTCCAGCTCCCCTCCTTCTTCCCCCCCTACGGCGGACTTTTTGTCCTTGACCAGGCCAAGGCTCTCGCCCGTCAGGGTGACACTGTGCGTATCGTAGCCGACATCAACCTCAGTGCGAGGCTTTCGCCGCGGCTTTATCTGTGCGCACGCACTGCGCCGCACACGGAAGTTATGGACGGCATCGAGGTGCTGCGCAAGGAGTTGCGCGGCATACCTTTCTTCCCCAAGGCGTGTACGATGCACTGGGTGAAAGCCACCGTGAAGCTTGTGGATAAGTATGTGGAAAACCACGGCGTGCCTGACATCATCCATGCCCACTGCTGTATGTGGGCGGGCTATGCCGCCATGAAGGCTGCCGCGAAATACGGCATACCGTATGTGGTGACGGAACACCTGTCGTCGGAACTTATATACAGGGACTACGGCAAAAGCGCGTCTCAGCCGTGGCTCCGCACTATGGCCGCCGCCGCCTACCGGGGCGCCGCCCTCGTAATCCCCGTTTCGGCGGAACTGGTGGACGACCTCGCGCCGCTGTTCGGCACAGACTACCGTTGGGAGTCGGTGTCAAACGTTATCGACACCTCTTTCTTTTCTTATAATAAAAGGAGTGATATGCGCGGCCGTGAATACCGCCTTTGCTGCATCGCCAATTTCGTGCGTGGCAAGGGATATGACGTTCTTTTCGATGCCTTGGGCAGATACCGCAGGGCGACTGGCGACAGTGTGCGCCTTGTAGTGGCGGGCCGCTACACGGATTCAGCCGAAGCGCGCGCCCTTGCCGACGCCAATGGGGTGGGGGACATAGTGGAGTTCCGCGGCGAGGTGGACAGAAAGGGTGTCCTCGGTATTCTCCACCGCAGCGACTGCCTTCTTCTCGCCACGCGCCGCGAGGCTCAGGGTTTGGTGCTCCTTGAGGCGATGTCCACGGG
>CAVHWJ010000049.1:0-7587 GCA_963639565.1 uncultured Prevotella sp.
TTCTGCGGTGTCACGATGTATATGTCGTTGGGCGCAGACATGCTCTGCCTTATGGCGAGCAGTTTGTTGCCGTCGTTGGCAGGGGCAATAGAAACGTAGTCCGCCCACTCGTCGGTGAGTTTCTCCACCTGTCCCTTGAGGTCGGTGCGGTAGAGGTTAATCGTGCCGTGCCAAACTCCGGTGAACGTGATAGACTTAGAGTCGGGCGACCAGCAGAAATCCTCGGCGTTGGAGTCGAAGCCCTCAGTCACGTAAGTCTTCGTTCCTTTGGCGAGGTCATACACGCAGATGCGGTTGCGGTCGCTCTCGTAGCCATCGTGCTCCATGCTCTGCCAAGCCACGTATTTGCCGTCGGGCGAGAACTTGGGGTTCTGGTCGTAGCCCACGTTGTTCTTCAGGTTCTCCGCGGCGTTCACCTTCTGGTATTTCATCGTCTTCGTCGGGTCGGTCTCAGGCTCTGTGTAGTCCTCGGGCTTGCAGAGGTTCTTTGTCACGCCCGTCGCCACGTCGTAGAGATAGATGTCGGAGTCGGTCGATGTGGCGTATTCCACTCCCGATTTCTTCCTGCACGTGTAGGCGATGCACTTTGAGTCGGTGCTCCACGCGAGCTGTTCCATACCCCCGAAAGGTTTCATGGGACACTCGAACGGTTCGTCGCCGAGGATGTCCTTGCCCTCGCCTATGCCGTCCGCCGTGACATCAGCCACGAAGGGGTGGGGGATAGTCTCCACGTATTCGTCCCAGTGGCGGTAGTTGAGGTCGGTGACGAGCCGTCCGCTCGCCTTGGGCAGGTCTGAGGGGTTCTCCTTGATGCTGGCGTGGAAAGGTATCTGCTTCACGATGATAACTTTCTTGCCGTCGGGCGAGAACTTGAAGCCGTCGATGCCCGTCTTGTCGTGCGTCAGCTGGCGGCGGTCAGTGCCGTCGGGCTTCATCGTCCAGAGCTGTCCGCCGGTGATGAAGGCGATTCTTGTCCCGTCGGGAGTCCATGCCGGGTCAGTCTCGCTCGCCGTTCCTGTGGTGAGCTGCGCGGTGTTCTTTCCGTCCTTGCCCGTAACGCAAATCACCTGACGGCTCTTGTTCTGCTCCACACTGTAATAGCCCACCTGATATACGATTTGCTTGCCGTCTGGCGAGGCGGCAGCTCCGGCGATGCGCCCCATGGCCCACAGCGTCTCGGGCGTCATCAGCCTTGTGCCGGCTGCGATTTCGCTTTTTCCAATCGGTTTCACTGTTGTCTGTGCTTTAATCTGGCAGCATCCCATGGCGAGAGCCGCTGCGATAAAGAATGGTTTGATCATGATGTTTTGAAAATGAAGAGGAGCCACGGAGAAGGGCTGCGGCTGTTTTTCCTTTAGTGTGTGCGAAAAACGGCCCTTGCGCTTCGTGTCCGTAGCTCCCGTTATTGTTAGTTGCCTTTTCTCTTTCTCTCCAGTTCGCTGCGTTGCCTCTGCAGTTCCTCCGCCTGTTTCTGCATCGCTTCGAGCCTTGCCGCCAGTCCGCTTGCCTTCTTCGGGTTCTTCTTGTTCTCCTCGTATTTCGCTTCGAGGATGGCAAGCAGCTTCTCGTCGTTAGTGGTCTTGCGGAGCAGCCACATTATCGTCGCGCTGAAGAAGAGCGAAACGAAATAGTAGAAGTTAAGTCCCGCCGAATAGTCGTTGAACATGAAGAAGAACATCACAGGCATGAGATACATCATCCACTGCATCATCTTCATCTGTTCTGCCTGTTGCCCCACCATTTGGTCGCGCTGCTGGCGCATTGTCATCATCGAGTAGAGCACGTTCGCCACGCAGAACAGAATACAGGTGAGCGACAGGTGGTCGCCGATGAGCCATACGTTGCTGTTCCACTCAATAATCGGGTCGTATGTCGAGAGATCCTTTATCCAAAGGAAACTCTCGCCGCGCAACTGGATTGCGTTCGGCACGAAGTTGAACATCGCGATCCAGATAGGCATCTGTATGAGCATCGGCAGACATCCGCTCAGTGGGCTTACGCCGTATTTGGAATATTCCGACATCATAGCCTGTTGCTTCATCATCTGGTCTTCGGGCTTGTCGTATTTCTTCGTCAGGGCGTCGAGCTTCGGTTTCAGCACGCGCATCTTGGCTGACGACATATAGCTCTTCTTAACAAGCGGGAAGGTTATCAGCTTCAGCAGCATCGTGATGAGTATGAGCACCACGCCCATGTTGAAGTCAAGCTTCGTGAGCCAGTCAAACACGTAGATAGTGAACCACCTGTTGATGATGCGGAAGAGCGGCCAGCCGAGGTAAACGAGCCTCTGCATCTGGAGGTCTTTGCCGAAGCGGCTCTCGTTCTCCACCTTCTGCAAGAGGCGGTAGTCGTTAGGTCCGAAATAGAACTCCAGTTCGGTGGGCTGTTTTCCCGTAGGGTCGAAGAAAGTCTTCATCTTGGCACCGTACTGTTTAAGGTAGCCCGAACCCTTCTCCTGCGGTATGCTTGTCATCTTCGCGTCCTTGCCGAAATCCTTTCCGGCAATCATAACTGCCGAGAAGAACTGGTTTTTGAAAGCCACCCAGTCAATCTTGTCCTCAATGGGTTCGTCGATTTTCTCCTTTGCCTCGTTGATGTAGTCAGTGCCGCCGTCGGTCTTGTGGTAGGTGAGCGACGCGTAGCGGTTTTCAAAAGTATAGCCCTTCTCCTGCTGACGGCATTTCTCCGTCCACTCCACGTCCATTGTGTTGCATCCCGGGGCGAACAGTCCGCTCAACCCGTCGGTCTGAATGGAAGCGTGCAGCATATAGTCGCCGCCCAACACATAACTTATCGCGATGCTTCTGCCTCCAGCCGAGGAAGCCGTGAACACCACTGTGGAGTCTGTCACGGAAGAGGGTGTGAAATACATGTCGCTTGTCACGAGGTTCACCTCCTTGCCGGCTAGCATGAACTTCAGCTGCTGGTCGTTGCCGTCGAAGAGCGTCACGTCGCTCTTGCCGCTGCGGTCCTTGAAACCCTTTATCACGGCCTTTTCCACCGTTGCGCCCTTCGTGTTGAAGGTCAGTTCCAGTTTCTTGTTCTTCAGGGTCACTTGGCTTGCCTGTCCGGCGAGGGCTTCATGGAAAGCCACGGTGGTGTCGGCGTTGGCGACAGCTACCTTGGCGGCAGCGGCCTTTGCCTTGGCGTCAGCCTGAGCCTTGTTCTTTTCCACTGTGGCGATGGAATCCTGCACGCGCTGCTGCGCCATTTCCGCCTCTGAGGGCTTGTTATACCAGCTGAACCCTATCAGCAAGGCTGCAATCAGGACGAAGCCGGTGATTGTATTCTTGTCCATTTCTTGAAATTCTTATTTAAGGCGTGTTCTGAAAATCCCACGCGTTTTTATTTTCTTTTGTTCTCAATAGCGGCTTTCACGAAATCGAGGAAGAGAGGGTGCGGTTTGAGCACCGTGCTTGAGTATTCGGGATGGAACTGTGTTCCGATGAACCACTTGAGACCCGGTATCTCCACGATTTCCACGAGGTTGCTCTCCGGGTTCCTGCCCACGCATTTCATCCCGGCGCGCTCGTATTCCTGCTCGTAGTCGTTGTTGAACTCATAGCGGTGGCGGTGGCGCTCCTGAATGTGCTCCTTCTTATAAATATCGAACACGCGCGAACCTTGTTTCAGTATGCACTCGTAAGCACCCAGACGCATCGTTCCCCCCATGTTGGTGATGTCCTTCTGGTCCTCCATGATGTCAATCACGTTGTGCGTGGTCTTCTCGTCAAGTTCCCTGCTGTTGGCGTCCTCGTAGCCCAACACGTTGCGCGCGAACTCCACCACAATCATCTGCATGCCGAGGCAGATTCCGAAAGTCGGGATGTCGTGTGTCCTTGTGTACTTAATGGCGGTAATCTTGCCCTCCGTGCCTCTCTGTCCGAAGCCCGGGCATATCACCACGCCGTCCACGTTCTTCAGTTGTTCCGCCACGTTCTCTTCGGTGAGCTTCTCGCTGTTTATGAATTCGAGCACGGTCTTGTGGTCGTTGTAAGTGCCGGCCTGTGACAGGCTCTCGCGGATGCTCTTGTAAGCGTCCTGCAAGTCGTATTTGCCCACCAGTCCGATGCGCACCTCTTCCTTGGCGTTGGCCCTGCGCTCCAGGAAACTCTTCCACGGACCGAGGGCCGGTTTTTCGCCCGGTTCAATCCCCATCTTTTTCAGTATGGCAGTGTCAAGCCCCTGGTTCTGCATATTCACCGGCACCTCGTAGATAGAGGGCAGGTCTTCGCTCTGCACCACGCAGTCGAAATCCACGTTGCAGAACGACGCCACCTTTTTGAGGATGCCCTCGCCGAGGTGCTTCTCAGTGCGCAGAACAAGGATTTCCGGCTGGATGCCGACGCTCTGCAGTTCCTTCACGGAGTGCTGCGTGGGCTTTGTCTTCAGTTCGCCGGCGGCGCGAAGGTAGGGAACGTAGGTAAGGTGTACGGAAATGGCGTTCTTTCCCATTTCCCATTTCATCTGTCGTATGGCCTCGAGGTAGGGCGCGCTCTCGATGTCGCCGATTGTGCCGCCGATTTCGGTAATCACGAAATCGTAGTGGTTCTTCTCCCCGAGCAGTTTGATGTTGCGCTTTATCTCGTTAGTGATGTGGGGCACCACTTGGATTGTCTTTCCCAGATAGTCGCCGCGGCGTTCCTTGTCAATCACGGCCTTGTATATGCGGCCGGTGGTGAGCGAGTTCGCCTTGGTCGTCTGTATTCCGGTAAACCTCTCGTAGTGTCCGAGGTCAAGGTCTGTCTCCATGCCGTCCACCGTCACGTAGCACTCCCCGTGCTCGTAGGGGTTGAGCGTTCCCGGGTCGATGTTGATGTAGGGGTCGAATTTCTGGATAGTGATGTTGTAACCTCTTGCCTGCAGCAATTTACCTATTGAGGAAGAGATAATGCCTTTGCCAAGCGATGAAACCACACCGCCAGTGACGAAGATGTACTTTGTTTCTGCCACAATTATAAGTTTTTTCGTTATAAGTTCAAAAATACAAAGTGCAAAGTTAGCAATAAAATAAAATCCAGCAAAAAAATAGAGGTGTTTGTTTTATAAGGTGGCTTCTTCGAGCAACTTCTGCATCCGCAATATCTCGTCGCGGTATTGCGCCGCCTGGATGAAATCGAGTTCTTTTGCTGCCTGTTTCATCAGTTCCGTGGTGTGTGCGATGCTCGTCTCGATTTCCTTTTTGCTCATCTTCATCATAACGGGGTCGGCGGCGAACGCCACGGCACTGCTCTCCGTGAAGTCGGAATACTGCACCGCCTTGCGCACCTTGCCGCCCTTCGTTTCGGCGTGTTCCGCCGTCACGCCCAAGGCGTTTGCCTTGATGTCCTTCTCAATCTTGTGTGGCGTTATGTGGTGCTTCGTGTTATAGGCGGTCTGCTTCTGCCGTCTGCGTTCCGTCTCGTCTATCGTCAGTTGCATGCTTTCCGTTATGGTGTCGGCGTACATGATTACCGTGCCGTTCACGTTGCGAGCCGCCCTGCCGGCGGTCTGGGTGAGGGAGCGGTGAGAGCGCAGGAAACCCTCCTTGTCGGCATCGAGGATAGCCACGAGCGACACCTCTGGCAAGTCAAGACCCTCGCGCAACAGGTTCACGCCCACAAGCACGTCGAAAAGTCCGGCGCGCAGGTCGGTCATTATCTTCACGCGGTCGAGCGTCGCCACGTCGCTGTGTATGTAGTTGGCGCGTATGTCGTGGTTCAGCAGATACTCCGTAAGCTCCTCCGCCATTCGCTTGGTGAGCGTCGTCACGAGCACTCGCTCGTCCTTTTCCACGCGCAGCAGGATTTCGTTCATCAGGTCGTCAATCTGGTTCTCGCTGGGGCGTATCTCGATAACGGGGTCGAGCAGCCCTGTGGGACGTATCACCTGTTCCACCACCACGCCCTCCGACTCCGCGAGTTCAAAGTCTGCCGGCGTCGCCGAGACATATATCACCTGTTTCACCATCTGCTGGAACTCCTCGAATTTCAGTGGACGGTTGTCGAACGCCGCCGGGAGCCGGAAGCCGAATTCCACGAGGTTCTGTTTCCTCGCCCTGTCGCCGCCGTACATCGCCCTTATCTGCGGCACGGTGACGTGGCTCTCGTCAATCACCATGAGGTAGTCGTCGGGGAAGAAATCGAGCAGACAATAAGGCTTGTCCCCTGCGTTGCGTCCGTCGAAATAGCGAGAGTAGTTCTCTATTCCCGAGCAATGCCCTAATTCCTTAATCATCTCGATGTCATATTCCACGCGCTCCTTAATGCGTTGAGCCTTAATGGTGTCGCCGATTTCGTTGAAGAAATCCACGCGCTCGTCGAGGTCTCTTTCTATCTGCCCTATGGCCTGTTGCGTCTGTTCCTTTGAGGTGATGAAAAGGTTGGCAGGGTAAATCTGGTATTCGTCGAAAGAGGTGAGGCGGTGGAAAGTCACGGAATCCACCTCCTCGATGGCGTCGATTTCGTCGTCCCAGAACGACACCCTCAGCACGTTGTCGCTGTAAGCCATGAAGATGTCCACGGTGTCGCCCTTCACCCTGAAATTACCGCGCTGCAGTTCGATGTCGTTCCTCACATAGAGCGAGTCCACGAGCTTCCTCAGGAACACGTTGCGGCTTATAATCATCCCTTTCTTTATGTATATCACGCTTTGCGCCATGGCGGCAGGGCCGCCCATACCGTAGATGCACGACACGGAAGACACCACGATAACGTCTTTTCTGCCCGAGAGGAGCGACGATACCGCCGAAAGCCTCAGTTTGTCAATCTCCTCGTTTATGGCGAGGTCTTTTTCGATGTAGGTGTCGGTCTGAGGCAGATACGCTTCCGGCTGGTAGTAGTCGTAATACGACACGTAGTATTCCACGGCGTTGTCGGGGAAAAAGCCCTTCATCTCCTCGTAGAGCTGCGCCGCGAGTGTCTTGTTGTGGCTCAACACGAGCGTCGGCCGGTTCACGTTGGCTATGACGTTAGCCACGGTGAACGTCTTGCCCGAACCGGTCACTCCGAGCAGCACCTGCGCCCTGTCGCCGCGGTTGATGCCGTCGGTGAGCTGCCTTATGGCTTCGGGCTGGTCGCCGGTGGGCTTGTATTTCGATGAAATCGTGAATTTTTCCATTTCTTTTCTTTGGGCGGAAAGGTCGAAAACGTGTGTGTCCGCCGTTTTAGTCCTGCAAAAATACTTAATTCGGGGCTAACCGACAATTTTCATCCCCAAAAAGAGGCGAAAAAGAAACTTATATTTTGGCGTATTGATATTTATGATTAAATTTGCAGCTCAAAAATATCTTGAATTGTTTATGGATAAAAAGATAACCGTTGCGATTGCGGCTTGCCTGTTGGGGTTCTCCAGTTGCGTGAACCAGTTCAACCAAGTGTACAAATCGACGGACAATGACCTGAAATACGAATACGCCAAGGAGTGTTTCGCCAAGGGGAAATACCTCAAGGCGACCACGCTGCTGCAGGAACTCGTCACGATACAGAAGGGTACCGACAAGGCGGAGGAGTCCCTCTATATGCTTGCCATGGGCGAGTTCAATAACAAGGACTACGAGACGGCGGCTGAGTATTTCAAGAAATACTACAAGACATACCCCAAGGGCGT
>CAVHWJ010000049.1:8165-13024 GCA_963639565.1 uncultured Prevotella sp.
ATTATATATAGCGAAACAACAAAAATAACTTATAGATAGCAATGGATTACAAAAAGTCAAAAGCACCGGTAAACACCGTGACACGTAATATCATGGATCTCTGCGACGAGACCGGGAATATTTACGAGAGTGTTGCAATCATCGGCAAAAGGGCAAACCAGATTTCTGTTGAAATCAAACAGGACTTGAGCAAGAAACTCGCCGAGTTCGCGTCTTACAACGACAATCTTGACGAGGTGTTCGAAAACCGTGAGCAGATAGAAATTTCAAGGTATTACGAGAAACTGCCGAAGCCCACGCTGCTTGCCACACAGGAATTTGTCGATGGTGACATCTACTGGCGTGACCCCTCGACAGAAAACAACAATAACGCTGAGGCATGATACAGCGCAAACAGACGGTGTTTCTCCTCTTGGCGGCGATAGTGGGGCTTGTGTGCCTGATGCTGCCGGTGGGGGTGTTCCGCCCGGAAGGGGTGGGAGTGGATGCCGTGATGTACAACCTGTGGATTCTCGACGGCAACGGCACGGCGAGCTACGCCTCCGCTCCGCTGTTCGGCATCCTGCTCGTGGCAACGCTGATGTCGCTTTCCACGATATTCCTTTACAACAACAGGAAGCTGCAGATCAAGATGTGTGGGTTCGACATATTGCTCCACCTGATATGGTATGCGGCGTACGCCGCTGAGGCATACGTCAATGCTGGCGCGCTTAACTCCACTTTCGGTTTCAGGTATGCGGCGGTGTTCCCCCTTGTGGCGGTGATACTGATTGTCATGGCGCGCAACGGCGTTAAGGCGGACGAGGCTCTCGTGAGGGCGGCCGACAGAATCCGCTGACCGGGGCGCACGGCAACGGAAAACAGAGAGATATATTTTTAAGGCGGGTTCTGAAAATTCGGCAGACGGATTTTCGGGGCGCGCCTTAACTTTTGCGGAAAAAATACAATGAAGATAGTAATACTTGACGGAAATGTGATGAATCTCGGCGAACTGTCGTGGGATTCACTAAAGGAACTGGGAAAAGTTATCGTGTTCCCTCGCACTCAGCCCGACGAAATAGTGGAAAGGGCTGCCGATGCGGAGGTGATAATAACCAACAAGGTGGTGCTTACGGCGGAGATTATCGCGCGGCTGCCCAAGCTGCGGTTCATCTGCGTGCTTGCCACAGGCTACAACGTGGTGGACACCGCGGCGGCGAGGGAGCGCGGAATACCCGTGAGCAACATCCCGGCGTACAGTACTGACAGCGTGGTGCAGATGACATTCGCCCACATACTCAACATAACAAACCGCGTGGACCGTTACGCCACTGACAACCGCAACGGTAAATGGGCGGCGTGCAAGGATTTTTGCTATTGGGACGACCCCATTCCGGAACTTTCTGGACTGACGCTCGGCATCGTGGGACTGGGGAACATCGGCAAAAAGGTGGCGCGCATAGCACGTCTCTTCGGTATGGAGGTGTATGCGGCTACGAGCAAGAGTTCGTCGATCTTGCCGGAAGGCATACAGAAGACCACGTTCAAGGGACTGCTCGGCGTGTGCGACATCCTCTCGCTCCACTGCCCCCTGACCGACGACACCAAGGGGATGATAAACAAGAAGAGCATCGGCATGATGAAGCGCGGGTCGGTAATCATCAACACGGCGCGCGGCGGACTCGTGAACGAGGCTGACGTGGCTGACGCGCTGAGGAGCGGGCAGCTGTCGGCATACGGCGCAGACGTGCTCTGCAAGGAACCGCCCTCGGCTGACAATCCGTTGCTGAAAGAACCCCACGCATACATTACGCAGCACGTGGCGTGGGCTACTTTCGACGCGCGCCAGCGGCTCATCCACACGGCGGCTGACAACGTGAGGGCTTTTATGGAAAACTCACCGATAAACGTAGTGAACTGATGAATTCGGTGCAATTCTTCATAGAGTTTCTCGGCACGTTCGCGTTCGCCATATCGGGAATACGCTCGGCGTCGTCAAAGAATTTCGACTGGTTCGGCGGCTATGTGGTGGGACTTGCCACTGCCATCGGCGGCGGAACGATACGCGACGTGATGTTAGGCCAGGTGCCGTTCTGGATGACAAACTCCATTTACCTCATCTGTACGGCGGCCGCCCTGCTCACCTTTATCCTGCTGAAAAAACTCTTCACGCGGTTGAGCAAGACATGGTTTCTGTTTGACACCCTCGGACTGGCCCTGTTTACCATTGCCGGAATACAGAAGACCCTCATTGCGGGCTTTCCGTTTTGGGTGGCGATAATAATGGGGTGCATCACCGGGGCTGCCGGAGGAGTGCTTAGGGATGTTTTCGTGAACGAAGTGCCTCTGGTGTTCCGCAAGGAGATTTATGCCATTGCCTGTATAATAGGCGGCATAGTGTATCAGGTGTGCGAGTATGCGGGCGTGGGACTGGAGATTACCGTGGCGGCTTCTTTCGCCACTGTTGTGGCGGTGAGGATGCTTGCGGTGAAATACAAGATTTCTCTGCCGGTGCTCAAAGACCCAGACTTGTGGAATTAATGCTCTTTCTTGTAGCGTTTCACCATGCTCAGTATCTCCACGCCGTATTTTTCGGCCTTTGCCGCCCCGATGCCCGGCATCTGCATTAGTGCATGGAGGTCTTCGGGCATCAGGTTGGAGATAGCCATTAGGCATTTCTGCGACAGTATGCAGTAAGCGGGAACACCATCTGCCTTCATCTTGCCGTACCGCCAGTTTGTCAGTTCCTTTGCCAGTTCCGGGTGAAGGTTGCCGTCGGGGGCTTCCGCCTTGGCTTTTTGCCTGTTGCCGCCCTGCGTTGTGGGTTTCGCGTCGCGTCCCAATGTGATGTCGGCTTTCGCTTTGAGATACCCTTCGCTCGTGAAGGGATTGGCGGCGGCGAAATCCAGCATGTGGAATTTCATTTTTAGGGCTTCTTCCAAATTTTGCGTCACGTTGTCTGCCTGTTTCTTCAGCTGTTTGTTGTTGGTGGATATGTTGGAGTGGCGGAACAGGCTCTTCAGCGGTTCGAGTGCGGTCTTGAAATACGCCGCGCCCTTTGTTATCCTCTCCTGCAACTGACTGTCGATGCCCTTTGTGCCAGCGGTCGCCATCCTCTCATACTGCGTGCGGAAACGCGCCGCCACCTCAAGCACCTTTTCCATAAGGCGCGGTCTCTCGTCCTTGTATTCGGCAAGGAGTTTTGGATAAGCGCGGTAGAAATGCTCGTCGATGAGGCGCAGCATACTGTCGAAAGCCACCGTGACTTGGGCGAAATCAAACAAATCGCTTATCAGGTGCAGCAAGTATCTCTGCTGCATGGCTGAAATCTCTTTCTCGCCGGGTTCGTTGCGGAGGGCGTTTTGGGTGAACTCGCCCACGTTCCTGTCGCAGAGTATCGACTGGGCGGTTATCGGCGAACTCAGCACGAGTCCTTCGAGCGTTTTGCAGCGGCTCAACGCCACATACGTCTGTCCGTGGGCGAAAGCTCCGTGTACGTCGATTATGGCGTGTTCAAATGTCAGACCCTGGCTCTTGTGTATCGTTATCGCCCACGCCAGCTTCACGGGGTACTGCTTGAAAGTGCCCTCCACCTCTTCGGTGATTTCCTTTGTCTCCTCGTCAATCTTGTACCGGCAGTTCTGCCACGTCTCCAACGCTACCTCTATTGTTCTTCCGTCGTCCTTTGATTTCACGTTGAAGCCGTTGCCGTTTATCGCCGTCACCTCGCCAATCATGCCGTTGTAATACAGGCGGTTGCCCGACGTGTCGTTCTTCACGAACATCACCTGTGCGCCGACTTTGAGCGTCAGCCGCCGGTCGGTGGGGTAGGAGTATTCGGGGTAGTTGCCCTCCGTCTCCGCGTCGAAGGTGTAGGCGTTGCCTTTCAGTGCCGCCATTTCGCGCGCGTTTATCTCCTGCGCCAAGGCGTTGTGGGTGGTAAGGCGGATATAGCCCTCGTCCTTTTTGGGTTTGAAATCGGGTATGCAGCGTCGGTTGAGGCGTTCCAGCGTGGCTGCGCTCACGGTGTTGTTCCTCACGCTGTTGAGGATTTCCACGAAACTCTCGTCGTCTTGCCGGAACACCTTTTTCAGTTCGATGGTTACGTATGGTGTCTGCTTCAGTGCCAGACTGTCATAGAAAAACGGCGAGGGGTAGTACCTGTTGAGCATCGCCCACTCGTTCTCTTTCACCACCGGCGATAGCTGCTGTAAGTCGCCGATGAGCAGCAGCTGCACTCCGCCGAAGGGACGGCTGTTGCGCCGCAGCCTTTTCAGCGCGTCGTCCACTGCGTCGAGGAGGTCTGCCCTCACCATACTTATCTCGTCGATTACCAACAGGTCGATGCCGCGCACGATTTTCAGCTTCTCTTTGCCGAAACGGAAATGCGACTGCGTTTCTGTTGTCATGCCCGGCACAAACGGTGAGAATGGCAGTTGGAAGAATGAATGAATGGTCACGCCGCGCGCGTTGATGGCGGCGATGCCGGTAGGCGCGAGCACCACGAGGCGTTTGTCGGTGTGCTCCTTGAGATAGCGCAGAAACGTTGTCTTTCCCGTTCCCGCCTTGCCGGTGAGAAAAAGGCTTGTGTCGGTGTCGTTCACCACTTGCCACGCTTTCTCCCATTCATTGTTCTTTTCGAGTGATTCCATGATGCAGCTTTATTTTTCCTCTAACGAAAAAGGAGACTTCCTTTTTCAAGAAAATCTCCCTTTCGTACGTCTGCAGGGGTTCGAACCCTGGACCCTCTGATTAAGAGTCAGATGCTCTACCAACTGAGCTACAGGCGCAACATTATTAACTGTTAATAACAACTTCTGTCGTCGTACGTCTGCAGGGGTTCGAACCCTGGACCCTCTGATTAAGAGTCAGATGCTCTA
>CAVHWJ010000050.1:0-12926 GCA_963639565.1 uncultured Prevotella sp.
GGCGTCACCGTTCGCCAGCTCCGCCCGGAGAACAACTGATAAAGTTTTGAGCATATCTTTTGGTATGCGGTTAAAATATGAAATGCCTTCAAACCATTGCGGCTTGAAGGCATTTTTATTCAATCGAATTGCCTCATCTTCTTTTGAAGGTTGTAAATGACAATTCCACAATAGGGTATAAATTGCTGTTTCCCGTTCTTGTCGTGCTTACAGCTGTATTTTTCCAGATACTTTTTGATTACGGCTCTGTTCCACGGCTTGTCACCTTTCAGTTTCCTTAGTTCATTTGTCACTACATTCCAACATTCCTTCCTGTTTGCTTTGAGAAGGGACGTGTTCAGGTTCAGCGTCTCGTTTATTTCGTTGTCATACGTTGTATTTGACGAAACTATTGTTCCGTCCGAATGGTAAGAAAGTGTTTTTATGAAATTGTCATCAAACAAATTGAAAGAGACATCCATACTGCCTTTCTTACGGTCGCAGTGTTCCTCTTCACCGATATGGCCGGGACAGCAAATCACCATGTTCCTGTAATCCAGTTTTCTGTCCTGATGTTTCTCCCTGCTCAATATGTGCTCCACATGATGGTCTTCGTTTGTTACTGTGTCCTTACAGGGAATACGCCGCATACAATATGCGCAGATATAGCCCTGTTCTTTCAACAATGAGTCCACAAGTTCAGGAATAGACTGATAGTCCACTCCTTCCGTATTCCTATACTCCTCCCATTCTTTGGGTTCCTTGCTCTTTGTTATTTTAATCATGGCTAATCCTCGAAGAATGACAAAGTGGCGTCTATTTTTGACAGTTCAGGATTTGAGCTGCTGCCCGGGTGTTCCAGCATCTTGTCCAACGCCATTCTTGCTTCTGCGTATTTCTCTGCGTCAATCAGTCCCCCTATGGCTTTCAGCTCCGCATCGACAGTCAAGTCACGGGTGACTTGCCCCATATACAAATCCATAATGGTTGAAGCGTCCAGCCCATAAGTGTTCAATTCGGTGTGACCGTATACCCCATCTTTAAAGTCAAGCCTATAGACTACGTTGTCCCGGTTTGTCTCGACAGATGACATCACCAAGGGGGCGTGGGTGCTGACAATGAACTGGAGATTAGGGAATGTCTCATGCAGGGCCTTTAAGATTCTCACCTGAAGTTCAGGGTGAAGATGCTCGTCTATTTCGTCAATGACTACCGTGCCGTGGGTATATTCACAGGCATCCTCTCCATACATTATTTTATTGAGCAAAGCGCAGCGGAACGCAATGTCCACGACAATACTCACCAAGCGGCGATAACCGTCGGAGAGCAGCGAAGACCGCACTTCCCTGCCGTCGCAATATACAAAAACCACTTCCCGGTCATTAACCCTGATGTCCATACCGTTTATGATGTTGCACCCTTGCGGTCCCAATGCCCTTACAACAGCTTTCCTCACGTTTTCAATTTCCACTTCACCCTTATGGGCTTCTTTGAGAACAAGCAGACGTTTTATCCAGCAGTCCAGCAGCCCCTTGCAGTCATAGCTTTCAAAATAGCCAAAGGAGGGTTTTTGGGGATATTTCTTGAATTCGGTTTTCTCCCTGTCGAACTTTCTTACAGAATGGATGTCCTCAGTGGTAAAATAGGCGAACAGGGGCAGGGCGTTATATTGCTCCGCCTTGCCGTTGATGATTGCGTGCGAATGTTTCTGGAGCAATGCAGCGTATTCTTTCAGCGGTTTCAGTCCGGCAATGAGGTTACGGGAATTTTTCTTGGATTTCTTCTCTACGTAAAGTTCCGGGCAGTCAGCATCTTGGGGTGAACTGTGGGCATGAAGGGATTTTACCGTACCGTCAGTCAAAGTGATGTCGGGGCAATCGGTATCATAAAGCTGGAAAGAAATGTTCACGGGCCTGTCGTCTGTTTTCACATCATCAGTTTTAATCTCCCTGAAATCATCGTCTTCTGCGCTTTTCCATACAGTATACTCATCGCTAAATCCGCTGAAAAATGCGTTCAGTACGAGGTTACAGGCTCTCAGCAGGGATGTCTTGCCGACGGAGTTGTCTCCAATCAGCAGATTGATTCCGCGGCGGAAAGCCATTTCCTTGTTCTCGTAGCAGCGGAAATTATTTATCGTGATTTTACGCATATCGTTTCTTTTATGCTTTGTTATACTTTACGCAAAGGTAGTGCTTTTATGCAAAAACAAGCAACTGTTTGTATGTTAGCTAAGGGGCATGAGGACATTTTTGTCATATAAGGTGTATGGCTTTTGCCACAGCCATTCCTAATTATTGCAAGCCCTTTGAAAAGTTCCTTTTTCCCCTCAAAATAACATCTGAGAGTAGACACGAGCAGCGATTTCCCGAAGCGACGAGGGCGACACAGGAAATAAATCTTGCCGTTAGTCACCAAGTCGTGGACTAATGCCGTTTTATCGATGTACACGTAACCGTCGGTTATGATTTGCTCGAAACTCTGTATTCCTATCGGATATTTCATGCTTTGGCTTTTGTTGTTATATGTTGGCAAAGTTACGAAAAAACAAAGGAAACCACAAAGGCAAGAAAACAGCCTACTGCTACTTTAACATTGCGGAATAGCCACAGCCCTGTCTACTGCTGAATACGTACCGTTAGCTTAGTCTTAATTAACGGAAGCGGCGGCGGAATTTAACATTCGGTTTTTCGCGGTTTTGACGGCTAACGGTACGGAATACGACTGCGCGGCGGAATTTTTGCGGCGGAAAAACGAAACCTTGGCGGAAAAACATCACTGAATAGGCGATTTCCGTCCAAAAATTCCGCTCTAAAAGTCCAAAAACTCGTTAGCGAAGCGCCGTTCGCCGGGAGCAAACGATAGCTTTGCTCCTGGAGAACGATAGCTTTGCTCCGAGCAGACTGCTCGTCATCTCCACAAATCCGTCATATATCTTTGGTTTTCAACAACATACCAAAAACGCTCAAAATTTGCGTATTTTCGGACGAAATGTCTTTCGCCGCCAAATACGCGATTCTCGCGTCAAGAGACACCGCAATTTTTAACATTTCGGAAGAGGCGTTAGTCTCCTGCCACAAATAGAATATGCCCTTGCTACAACAACTAAAAAAAAATGCAGCGCACTGCAAAAATCACATTAAGCCGGCATAAATTTGCAGTGCGCTGCAAATTTCCCCGATTATTTCCATATATTTGCACTCGGTTTCATTTTTCTCTTAAAAGAAAGGAGACAGAACAATGATTGAGCGCAAGGAATACATACAGGCACTGGAGAAGTGGAGGGACAAGAAAGTGATAAAGGTGGTGACTGGCATACGCCGCTGCGGAAAGTCTTCACTGCTGAGGATGTTCAGGGAGAAAATCTTGACTGAGGGCGTGGAGGAACGGCAAGTGCAGGAAATAAATTTCGAGGACTTGGAAAACGAGCCGCTGATGGATTACAAGGCACTGTATGCACACGTGAAGAAGAACCTCTGCTGGGACAGGCAGAATTACCTGTTCTTCGACGAAATCCAAATGGTGGACAATTTCCAAAAGGCGATAGACAGCCTGTTCCTTTTGGACAATGTGGACATCTACGTGACCGGCTCCAACGCCTATCTCCTGTCGGGAGAAATCGCCACGCTGCTCACCGGAAGGTATGTCGAGATAAAACTGTTCCCGTTCTCGTTCAGGGAATATCTCTCGGGACTGCCGCAGACGACATCCCCCGAAGCGGCTTACAGGAGCTACATCGAGGAGGGGGCGTTCCCCTACATCCTGCAACTCCGCCACGACAAGGAAATGGTGAGCGAATACCTGTCGGGACTTTACAACACAATCGTACTGAAGGACGTGGTGAGCCGACGGAAGATAACCGACGTGATGATGCTGCAGAGCGTGGTGAGGTTCATGGCGGACAACATCGGCAATATCTCCGTGATAAAGCGGATAAGCGACACGATGACGTCGTTCGGGCGCAAGATAACGTCTCATACCGTGGAGAATTACATATCAGCCCTTACCGACAGCTACATTTTCTATCCTGTGCAGAGGTATGACACCAAGGGCAAACAACTGCTGAAGACCGGAATGAAACTGTATCTTGCCGACGTAGGCTTGCGCCAGATAATCAACGGGACGAAAGGCGGAGACCTGGGGCATATACTGGAGAACGTGGTGTTTCTGGAACTTGCCCGCAGGGGCAGGGAGATATACGTGGGGAAAGCCGGCGACGCGGAAATTGACTTCGTAACCGTGAAGGGCGGCGAGAAGGCTTATTACCAAGTGGCACTGACGGTCAGGGACGCGGAAACAATGGAGCGTGAACTGGCTCCACTGCGTGGCATTGCCGACAGCTTCCCCAAGTTTCTGCTGACGATGGACAACGACCCGGTGGTGTGGCATGAGGGCATAAAACAGCAATATGTGATAGACTGGCTGTTGGAAGAGCGTTAAAAAGTTTCCGCAATCTTCACATTTAGCCCTGCATTTAGCTTTTTTTTGGTAATTTTGCAGCCGTAACAATTATTCTGAGATTTTTTAATGAAGAAAACCATAATCATCATGACGGCGGCACTCGCTGCCTCCGTAGCGCACGCCGGCGTCATAAGCGGCACGGGGACGCAGCTGCCGATGGAGTTCGCCACCGATAGCATGCCCTCGTTCAGCGGACAGGTTTCGGAGCAGATGCTCGACAACGCCGTGGCGATGCTCCGCTCCGGCGGAACGGCAGAGGAGAAACGCCTCGACATGTATTTCCCCGAAGAAAAGAAGTGGACGGGCAACCTGACGAAACAGGTGAAGCCCTACAAGTTCATGGACGACCTCACGTTTATCGGAGTGCCTATCTTCGCCGCCGGCATCATTGCCAAAAGCGAGAAGAGGAGCTTCAGGCAAAACACTGCCGACAAGGAGCACAGCAACACCAGACTGCTGACGAATTTCCACAGCACCGTGGACAACTACACGCAGTTCGGACCGCTCGTGCTCGCCGCCGGCCTCAACTTCGCCGGGGTGGAGGGACGCAGCGACCGTCTGCGCTTCGCCGCGTCGGCAGCCATGTCATACGCCATAATGGCGGGCTTCGTGAACGCCATAAAATACACCGCCAGCGAGATGCGCCCCGACGGCAGCACCGCCAACTCGTGGCCATCGGGACACACCGCCACGGCCTTCGCCAGCGCGACTATCCTGCACAAGGAATACGGACTGACGCGCAGTCCGCTGTATTCCGTCTTCGGCTACGCCATGGCTACCGCCACCGGCATCATGCGTGTGCTCAACAACCGCCACTGGGTGAGCGACGTGCTCAGCGGAGCCGGCATAGGTATCATGTCCACCGAACTCGCATACGGCATCAGCGACCTTATCTTCAAGGGCAAAAGGCTGAACAGGAACGACCTTGAGACTAACTCGAACATCATAGAGAACCCGTCGTTCTTCAACATATCAATGGGTATCGGCCTCGGAAGCCGCAACCTGTCATTTTCGGGACCGGAACTGGATTTGCAGCAATTCAACGAGGACGGAACCATAAGTTCGGGCGACATAGAACTAAAGTTCGGCGCAGCCACGGTGGTTGGCGTGGAAGGAGCGTATTTCTTCAACAAATACATCGGCGTGGGAGGAAGACTGAAGGTGAGAAGCACCCCTATAAAAGGATGGAGCGACGTGACTTCAAAGCAAAGGGAAAGGATCGCCAATATGCACGAAGTATACGCAAGTTCAAGCATGGACTGGTGGATGCCCACACACGACTTGACGATCGAGTCTGACCACATAACGGAGTTCTCCGCCAACGCCGGTGTGTATTTCAACCTACCGCTGTCCACAAGGTTCGCCCTCGGCAGCAAACTGCTTATAGGACGAAGCATTGTACAGGACCTCGACGTGGACGCACATTTCGCCGGAAACAGGCTTGTGGAAGGCAAAAACGAAAAGGGTGAACCAATCGCCGTAAAAGGCGACGCTTACGACCTCACGTGGGACTACATGACAGTGAGCGGCAACAACACCACGACCGTCGGCACAGGACTGTCGCTGACATACGCCTACAAGTCGAATTTCTCATGGAAACTGTTTGTAGATTACGACTTCACACGCAAACGATACACCATGAACCTGAACGAAATGGAGTTTCTGAAAGGCGCACAGCCTGAACTGTACCAGCAGATGTGCGACTTTTACAGTGGAAGCAATTACAACAGCAACGGCACTAACCTGTCGTCAACCAGAAAGAAGAACATGAACAACTTTGTGATTGGCGGAGCGTTCTGCATATCGTTCTAAGGCAAGCGGCCAAACGGCAGCAAACAAAAATCCGGCGACACCGACAACAATTCTCGGTTCCGCCGGATTTTTTGTTCCCTTGTTCCGTCCGTTTTTCTTTTACTTATATTAAGACATTTAAACAAATAAACACTTACAGATTTTAACAGACTTGTTTATTTGTGTTAATCTACGCTTTAAGTTCGCCGATGATTTCCTGAACGGATTTGCAGCCGTGGGCATCGAGCCATTCGCTGATTCCGTTCTTCACTTTCACCGTTACGCAGGGGTCGAGGAAATTGGCTGTGCCTATCTCCACCGCAGTGGCTCCGGCGAGGAGGAACTCTATCGCGTCGGTGGCGTTGCAGATGCCGCCCAAGCCCACAACGGGGATATTGACGGCCTTTGCCACCTGCCACACCATGCGCAGGGCGACGGGCTTCACGGCAGGACCGCTCAGGCCGCCGGTGTTGATGCTCAACATCGGCTTGCGCCTCTCTATGTCTATCGCCATGCCCATGAGGGTGTTGATGAGCGACACGCTGTCCGCTCCCTCAGCCTCCACGGCACGCGCAATCTCAGTGATGTCGGTCACGTTGGGCGAGAGCTTGACAATCAGCGTCTTGTGATAACGTTGGCGCACTGCCCTGACTACGCTTGCAGCCCCGGCACAGGTCACGCCGAACGCCATTCCGCCGTCTTTCACGTTGGGGCATGAGATATTCAGCTCTATCGCCGGAATTTTGTCGAGAGCGTCGATACGTGCGGCGCACTCGGCGTAATCCTCCGGGGAAGAACCGCTTACGTTCACAATCATGTTCGTGTCGATGTCCTTTATCCCGGGATAGATATGGTCGCAGAAATAGTCCACGCCCTTGTTCTGAAGCCCCACGCAGTTGAGCATCCCCGACGCCGTTTCCGCCATGCGCGGATAGTCGTTGCCCTCGCGCGGCTTGAGCGTCGTGCCTTTCACGATAATGCCGCCAATCTCACTAAGGTCTACAAAATCAGCGTATTCCGTGCCGTAGCCGAACGTGCCGGACGCTGTCATAACCGGGTTTTTAAGTCCCAGTCTGCCTATATTCACTCTCAAATCTGCCATAACAAGTCTTTTACGTTAAACACCGGTCCGTCTTTACACACACACAGGTTGCCCCTCTTCGTGCCTTCCACGCAGCACAGGCACGCCCCCACGCCGCAAGCCATCTTGTTCTCGAGCGAAGCCTCGCAGAAGATGCCGCGCGAAACCGCACTCTTGGCGACAGCCATCATCATCGGCTTGGGTCCGCAAATGGAAATCTGGTCGAACGTACCGCCCTGAAACACAGAGTGGTCGGTGACAAAGCCCTTCTCGCCCTCCGTGCCGTCTTCGGTGGTTACATACACCTCGCCGTACTTGCGGAACTCGTCGAGCAGGAGCAAATCCTTGGCGGAACGCGCGCCGAGCAAGTACACAGGACGTATTCCGTTGCCGTTCAGCACCTTGCCGAAATTGAGCAACGGGGCAACGCCAACGCCGCCGCCCACGAGGAGCACCTTAGCCGACTTATCATCAGGCACCGTGAAGCTGTTGCCGAGGGGCAGCACGCAGTTGAGGGTGTCGCCGGCCTTCAGGCGCGCCAAGGCACGCGTGCCGTCGCCCACCGCAGCCACGAGCAGCCACAGCTCATTGGCCTGATAATCAACAAGATTTATCGAAATGGGACGGCGCAGGAACGTTGTCGGCGAGCCGTCCACTCTTACCTCAACGAATTGCCCCGGAAGCATCTCCGGGAGCTTTTCCGAACGGGTGAGCTTCAGCAGCACATACTTGTCGTTGATATGTTCCGCCGAAGCCACCGTCAGGTCTAAAACGTATTTTTTCATCGGTTTGCTTATAAGTTTGATGCAAAAGTAAGGTAAAATATCAGTAAAACAATGCCATACGCCCTAATTTTGCGCCAAACCCTCCGCAAGCCCCTATTTCTTGGGAACGAAGCTCTCCCATGTCTGGTCGTCGTAAAACACGCGTATCTCGGTTATCTTGCGCGCCCCCTTGTCCTTGCATACTATGTCCGCGCGCACGCCTCCATACTGGTGCTGCTGTCCGCCGGCCCTGTTTCTCTGCTCCGCTCCGCTCCATGCCGCGCCGCCCGGCATCTGGGTTGCGTCCGCCGCCACGGCAGCGTTGCCCGGCCCGTCAGCGTCGCCGAAGTCCAGCATCTGCTCCCCGTGGGTCACTCCCTGTGGGGTGGAGGAGGTGCCGCCGTCGGCCTGTCCGTCGAGGAACATCGGCCCCTTTCCGAACATCAGCCAGTCGGTACTGATGTTTGAAAATTTGCTCTTGATAGCCTCCACGGTGTTCAGCGTCGGCTTCGTCCTCTCGTTGAGTATGCTCGACAGGGTGGCCGGGGCCATTCCCAAGAAATTGGCGAAGGTCTGCTGCGTCATGTGCTGGGCCTCCATCAACTGCCTAATTCTATCTTTCATATTACTCGTTTAGCGTGAAATCCTTACTTTTTAGCGTCTTTTCATTGACTTTACAAAGGTAAATCCATTTTCTGACATACACAACATTTGTAGAAGATATTTTGTTTTGTTGAATACAGATTTGGATATTTGTATTTGTAAATGCGGATAAGGTTTCGATTTTCTGATTTAATACACAAACACAAATCCGAATTTACAGCGGCGAACAACGGGGGCAACGCAGATTTAAGAGATTTACACAATTAACTGAATGGAAATCTGTTATATTAGGGAGTTTTGGGGCAAAACAAACCAAATATTCACATTGGGGACTAATATCATGCGAAATTCTTGTAATATATAGGTATAATAACCAATAACAGACTGGGTTTTATGCTATTAAGTCCTGCTTTGGCTTGTGTATATATATTCGTACACTTTTGAATATCTAAATTTCCACGTTTAAATATCTACAACTCCATATTTAAATTGCCGTTATTAAACGTTATTCGGACCTTTATTCTTGTAAAGCGAATTGCTGAGTTTGTAAACCAACACATTTGTAAATTCACAAAACATAAATGCAAACGGTTGTTAAGGCTGAATTTCGACGTTCACAGCGAAGCGATTTTTTCCGTTTTCAAGGTATTCCCGACCGACGGAAAGAGAGGCCCAAAATAAAGGATTCTCAGGGAAGAAAAAGGCTCATAAACCACTGATTTCGTGCGGAGAAATCATCCAAATTTATGTTCGGGAAAAACATTTCTTTTTACAAAAACACGTCTAAAACAACCCCTTGAACGCCGCGAAAAGCCAAAAATGCGGACAAAAACAAAACGCTCCGGCATCGCAAACGCGAGCCGGAGCGCATATATAATAATGTGGAAAGGCAGAAAAGGGGGAGAAAATCAGTGCATGATGAAAAAGAGCAATTCTTTCATCAGTTCACCGGCCGACGTGTTCGGGTTGTCCAAACCTTTGCTCTTGGCGTCGGCCTCACGTATTTTTTCGATAATCTGCAAGACCTTCATCCCGGAATAGTTCCTCATTCCGGTCATGTAGTCCTTCGCCGCCCACGGCGACCGCAGGTCGAGCCACTTCGCCACTTCGGCGTCGTTGGCGCGGTTCGGGGCGTAATACGCCACCATGAGGTTCTGGAAATACGAGAAGAGGATGGGGATGAGCACAAAAGCACCGCCCGACTTGGGGTTGCTCTCGAAATACTGTATGATGCGGTTCGCCTTCACCACGTCTTTCATGGCGACGGCGTTCTTGAGTTCAAACGGGTTGAAATCCTTGCTGATCCCTATCCTCTGCTCCACCATAAGCGGCGTGATGCGCGTTTCGCCGTCTTTCAGCGAGAGCACGAGTTTGTCAATCTCACCGGTGAGGCGGCTCAGGTCGGGACCGATGTTGTCGGCGATCATCTGCGCCGCCTTGTTCTCTATCGTGGCCTTGGTGCGCCGCCGCAGATAGCCCTCGATAAAGGCTGGCAGCTCGCTCTCGCGCTTTTTCTTGCTCTCAAACACCACTCCGGCAGCCTTGAATCGGGCGAGGAGCGTCCTTTTCCGTCCGTCGAGATTGCCGTTTTTGTGGCAAACCACAAGGATTGTGGTCTTCGAGGGCTTTTCCAGATACTTCTCCACCTGGTCCCAGTTCTTTATCGACTGGGCTTCCTTCACTATTATCACCTGTCTTTCCGCCATTACCGGGTAGCTGCGCGCCAAGTCGGCAATCTGCGCCGCCGTCACGTCAGCACCGAAGACTATCTGCTGGTTGAAATCGCGCTCCTCCTTCTTCAGGGCGTGCTCCTCGATATAACTTGAAATCCTGTCTATGTAATAAGACTCCTCCCCCATCAGCAGATATGAGGGAAGGAATTTCCCCGACTTCAAGTCTGTCATTATACTGTCGAAAGTTACTGTTGCTGCCTTTTCTGCCATGCTTGTATTTTAACGTTTTTATACATCACTGCCCTACCCTGCAAACTCTGCCGTTTGTATAAGACTGTTAAAAAGACGCGAGTCGGGGATTTCCCCATGGAAATCATTTTCCGGCACATCCGCCGTAAATCAGCCAAATATGCTTACCTTTGTATCTGCATCAACAGTCATGCGGATTGGACATTCCGCTGCAAAGGAAATAAAAAAAATCCGATTTAACGAGGAAAATCCGATTTAACCAAGGAATATGGAAAGACTAAACCTGCCGGCATACGGGGCGAACGTGAAGGACAAGGGCGGCAAGCCCTATATCCTCGACATTCTCCGCCGCAAATTCATCAAGCTGACCCCCGAGGAATGGGTAAGGCAGCATTTCATACACTTTCTCATCAGCCACAAGGGCTACCCCACCGCGCTGCTCGCCAACGAGGTGGAGCTTACAGTGGGACAGAAGAAGCTCCGCTGCGACAGCATCCTGTATTCCCGCGACCTCTCGCCGCGCATGATAATAGAATACAAGGCGCCGACGATACAAATCACACAGAACACGTTTAACCAGATTTTCGCCTACAACACCCTGCTCCACGCCGAATACCTCGTCGTGAGCAACGGCATGAGCCACTACTGCTGCCGCATTGACTACCAACAAGGGGCATACACGTTTCTGCAAGACATTCCGGAATACAAGCAGCTGTAACATGACATTCACGCCCCCATCCGGAAATCCATAAAGCCCCAAACTAATTTCGCCCGTTCCGGCATCGTATGACAAAGCCGAAACGGGCGAAACAGAAATGATATTTCCGACCTACTCGCTGTTATTTCTCCGTTCTTTTTATCACCACCGACGCCCCCACGCTGACTAAGAGCACGGCGACGATGACAAGGAGCGACGACATGGCGTCAATCTCGAAGAAATCATGTATGAGCATCTTCACGCCGATAAACACGAGCAGGGCGCACACGCCAATTTTGAGGTAGCGAAACCTGTCGGCAACCGCAGCCAAGAGGAAGAACATCGCCCTAAGGCCGAGAATGGCGAAGATGTTGGAGAAGAACACCACGTAGGGGTCGAGCGACACGGAGAACACCGCCGGGATGCTGTCGAAGGCGAAAATCAGGTCGCTGAACTCTATCACCACCACAGTGACGAGCAGCGGCGTTATCATCAGTCTGCCGGCGCGGCGCACAAAGAATTTGTCGCCCTCGAACCGCGCGCACACACGCCCCGTCTTCGACAGCAGCCTCACCACGGGATGCTTCTCCACGTTGATTTCCTCCTTCTTGTCGCGGTCCAGATACATCTTCACGCCGCTGTAAACGAGCACCGCCCCGAAAACGAACAGAATCCACTCGAAACGGCTTATTATCGCCGCGCCGAGGAAGATGAACACGAAGCGCAGCACTATGGCGCCGAGGATGCCCCAGTTGAGCACGTGCTGGTATTCGTTCTTCCCCACCCCGAACGACGTGAATATCATCATCATCACGAAGAGGTTGTCCACGGAGAGCGTCTTCTCTATGAGGTAGCCCGAAATGTAAGACACCGTCATGTAGTGGCGGTACTGTTGCAGGCTCGCCTCGAAGTCGCCCGGGTCGAGTTTAAGGTGTGAGGCGTAGCGCGCCGCCACCGCCCGGAGGTCGGCGAAGTTCTCAATGCCGTGTACCATATCGCCGTGGAACCACAGGAACACGGAGAACAGCAGTGCCAGGGCTATCCACACGGCGGTCCAGGTGCCGGCCTCGCGTATGGAAACCACATGGGCCTTGCGGTCGATTACAAACATGTCCAAAAGGAGAATGGCGGCGATAAACACCACGAAGCCGCCGAGGAATAACATTTCTGACATTTCTTCTGTTCTGTATTTAGGTAATATCCTGCAACTCTTGCAGAAACCGTCTACAAATATACTCTCTTTCACCACAAAACTCGCCAATTCTTCCGAAACATTAATCTTTTTTATTAGAGGGAACGACAAAGCGGAGCAACCGTCCTTGCCCTTACACCCCTTTATAATTGGCGAAAACCACCCTCAAACACCCTATTTTCGCCAATTATAAAAGGGTATCGTGGCAGACGACTTGTTCAAGGAGGGACAATAACTTGTTGTCAAGCCGCCGCCCCTTCATTCCCCTTACAACCACGGCTCAATTTTCAGTACCCTGCACGGAGTACTGCTCTATTTGCCGCGGAGTACAGCAGTACTCCATGCGGATTACTCGAGTACTTGTCAAATCAAGCGGCAGTATGACTTTTCCTGATTTCAGTAGACACTTTTTCGTTCTATTAACTGGAAAGGTAGA
>CAVHWJ010000051.1:0-6684 GCA_963639565.1 uncultured Prevotella sp.
AGTCTGTGGAGCTACCTCGAGTTTACCGAACTGAAGTGTGAGCGTGTGGGCTGCGCCCTGCGCGTGGAATACACCATGAGGAACAAGAGCGGAAAGGACCTTAACAACGTGGTGCTCCGCGGCGTGTCGGCGACAGACAACACGGGCAAGACCTACAACAACTCCAACTACAACAAGATGTCGATTAACGGCGGTCTGCTTTCCGCCGCGGTGAACAGTCGCACATTCTCCGTGAAGAAGGGCGCGAGTTTCTCCGGCGTTTTCGTAATCGCCAACTTCGACGAAGGCAACAGCGCAAGGAGCGCGAGTCTCACGCTTGACACCTCAATCTCCGACGTGAGCTATTCGGGCAGCGACACGCGCAACGGACTTTCGTGGACCGACACGCGTGTGTTCGACGGCATCCAGACCAACGACGGCACGCTGACTTACAAAAACGTCTCTTGCAAGTACCAGGACGGCTATTGCTACTGGACGTTCACCGTCACCTCGTCGGTTTCGATGAGCAACTTCGATATCAAACTGAACAGCACTTTCCCGGGTGTGGAACTCAAAGACAACACAGGCAACGGCTACAACTTCTACGACGTGTCTTACGACGGCGGCAACTACCTGACGTGGTATGACTCCAGCACCTCCACGAGCCTTACGGCAGGGAAGGCGAAGAAGGTGACAATCAGAGTGAACAACTTCAAGTCACAGGCGACTGAAATCAGCGGCGCGCTTTACATCACGTCAAGCTCCAACTCTCTTACGTGCGACCACCTGCATTTCTACAATATTCCTGTGACGAAATAATGTCAAACTAACATCAGGACTATGAAAAAGAGTGTTTTAACGATGCTGGCGCTCGGCGCGGCCGCGCTGATGGCATCCTGCGGCAACGGCAAGTTCACGCCGCGCGAGATTGACGGCGTAGAGTTCACGGGCGAAGGCATCTTCGGCGACATCCCCTGTGTCGCCGCCGTCCATAATATCGAGGGCTTTGAGCTGGACAAGGAAATGAAACAGTCCGGTTTGTCGGCCGAGGAAAGGAAGAAAAAGGACATAGCCTTCAGCGAGGAGTACCACACCGCGTTTGAGGATGCCATAAAACGGATTGACGGCAAGGAAATTCCGTTTGAGAGGCACGTGGGCGGCAAGACGGAGGAAATCAAGGGCGTGAAACTCGAAGTGGACACCACGAGGCTGGAGCACCATATCGTCAAAGACGACAAAATGCTCTCCTATACAGAGGGCGTTCATGTGAAACTGTCGCTGCCCGAAGGTTATACGACAGGTCGGGAGAGCATTAACGGCTATACCCACTTCAACCAGATTATCGCTTTGGATAAGGACGGAAACCCCGTGTCGCAATACAGCAAGGTGAACTGGCGGCGTGAGGGGTGTTATTTCAAGAACTCTCCCTTTAATCTTGACCGTGCCAACAACAAGGCGGAGATGCTTACCGAAATGAGTATCTACGACCGCACGGCGAAGCTCGTGGAGGTGGACGACGCCGCGTATGACGAATACACCAAGAAATTTAGGGATTCCGATGATTTCGGCGAGGACTATTGACGCAGCGGATGCGGTGGCAATATGGCTGTAAACTCAATGCCGGCGTAGCCGCCACATGACAATACGAAAGCGGGAGAAGAGACGAAACGTCTTTCTCCCGCTTTTCTGATGCCGCCGCTTGATGCGTCGGCTGTTGCTATGGTTAAGAGTGCCTTATGCTTGAGAGTGTCTCTTGTGGTTTAAGAGTACCTCAGAATCTGTCCCGGTCTTACGCGCTGCGACTTCGACAGGTGGTTGAGCTTGCAAATCTGGTCCACCGTGGTGCCGCGCTTGCGAGCTATGCTGGATAGGGTCTCGCCCTTCGCCACCTTGTGGTAGCGCACGTCGCCGCTCTCTATGTTGTCGCCCACGCTCTTCTGTTCGCCGCCCTGCGCGGATGCCAAGTCGTCGTTCTTGCCGCGGGCGCGTGTAGCCGCGAGCGACTCCCTGTCGTATGTCTCGCGGCGGAACATATAGTTGTCGCCCGTCACGTCCTGGTTCCTGAAGTCGAACATCAGTGCCGGGTTGAGTGCCACGCCGCAGAGGCGCGTCTCGAAGTGCAGGTGCGAACCGGTGCTTCGTCCCGTGTTGCCGCCCAGTCCTATGGGGTCTCCTGCGCGCACTGTCTCGTCCTCGCTCACGAGGTGTTTCGACATGTGGCCGTAGATGGTCTCCAGTCCGTTGTGGTGGCGTATCACCACGTAGTTGCCGTAGCCGCCGGCCTCGTATTTCACTATGCGCACCTTGCCGTCGAACGCGGCGCGTATGGTGTCGCCGATATAAACCTTGATGTCAAGTCCTTTGTGGGAGCGTCCCCATCGGCTTCCGAAGTTTGAAGTAACGATGCGGCTCGTGGTGGGCATGCAGAAATGCCTTAGGTTGATGTTGAAAGAATCCGGCAGTTCCGAAGCGCGGTGGGCGTAGCGGTTGTTCCACTCCTTGTATAGCTGTGCCGAAGGCGACGCTTCCTGCTCTCTCTGCACGAGGCTTCTCAGCGCGAGGGTGTCTACGGCTCTCATTTTTTTGTCTACCGGGGCTTGTCTTGCGAGGATGTCCTGCGCCGTGGCGGGTATGGCCGCAAGTGCCATTATTGTCGATATTGCTATTGTCTTTAACGTCTTTCTGATCTGCATAAACAGTTTTTTAAGTTCAAGGTGGAGCGCAAGTGCGCCGCCACGCAGCGTATGATTAAGGTTAATCGTGATGAAGGATATGGTGAAAAAGTTTTGCATATTCTTCATTGCGATTACAAATTCGCTGCAAATATAGTAAAAATATTTGAACGCCCCCTCCTCTTAACAGTTTTTAGTGTGAGTTTAACATATAAGGAGGCGGGGTGAAAGGGGGTGAACGTTACAGTCCGAAGCTCCGTTTTGCCTGCCGCAGTGTGTTCTCTCCCACCGTATATGCGTAGCACGCGCAGGGGATGAAATGCAGGTTGCCGAAGTCCATGTTCTTCACTCCCGTTTGGCTGATTGATGTCACCAGAGCTTGCGGCAAACCGTTCTTTTCCATGTAATAGCGCAGGGAGGAAAGCTCCGCCGGCTTCTCGAAGAAACGGTCGGTCCACTTTATCTCCACCGCCCAGTATGGCTTCTGCAACGCCTCGTTGATGCCCACAAGGTCCACCTCCCCCTGCGTGCGCCCCATTTTCCAGTTGGCGTAGGCGATGTGCTCTCGCCGTGGAATCCACTGCGAATATATGGCGGTCTCTATCATGTCGCCGATGTTGCCGTCGGTAATCTTTATCGGCTCGAAGAGGGCACACCTCAGTGAGGGGTTGGTGAGGTAAATCTTGAACGTTGTCTGCCGTTGGAACCGCTTTGCGGTGTCGTCGGTACGTGCCACCACCTTGATGAGGAACGCCGCCTCCAGATACTGCACGTATCTGCGTATTGTCTCTTTTTTCACGCCCGACTCCTTTGCCAGTCCCTCGTATGAGAACTCCATTCCGCTGTGGTAGGCAATCATCGTGAAGAGCGAGTTAAGCTCCTGCACGTCAGAAATGCCGTAAAGGCTCGGCAAGTCCCTTAGCAGCACCTTGTCCACGATGTCGTGGCGCACGAACTGCCCAGGGTCTTCCTGTATGCGCGAGGAGAATGCCACCTCGGGATAACCGCCGTAGTTGATGTAGTCGAGGAAGAGACTGTTGAGTTTGTCGATGTCTATCGTGCTGTATATGTCGCTCTCCACGCCGCCCCATTCCACCTTGTCGCGGCGCATCAGCTGGTCGTAGTCTTTCAGGTGGATGTATTCGAAGAAGAGCAGGGGAGGGAGGCTGAAATCCGTGAACCGCCCCGCGCCGCTCTCGTTGCTGCTTTTCAGCAGTGCAGCGGCGGCGGAACCCGACGCCACGAACTTCACGTCGTGGTAGGTGTCCACCAGTGATTTGAGGCCTATCTCCCAGTCTTTCAGGTATTGAATCTCGTCGAAGAACACATAGAACCTCTCTTTGCTGTCCTCCTTGCCAAGCACCTGTTTGGCGAGATTGAAGAGCTGTTCCAAAAGGATGCCGTTATATATAGGTGTCTCCACCGACACGTAGATGATGTTCTGCGGAGAAACGCCCTCGTCTATCAGCCGTTGTATGGAATGGTAAAGCATCACCGTCTTTCCCACGCGGCGCGGACCCATCAGTATGAGGGCGCGCCGTAGGGAGGTGTCTTTCACAAGGGGGTAGAAGATGTCAAGATAGAGCCGCGGACTCATCGCCTGATAGTAAGAGGGCACAGTTCCCTCCGTCCACCACGGGTTGTCCACCTTCAACCTTCCCAATATCTGTTTTTCCAAGAGTTCCGTATATTCCATAGCCCTGTCATTTTAAGGTGCAAATATAAGCGGATTTTTCTTAGTCTGCAAGTTTTACGCAGATTAAGCATGAATTTTAGAGCTTAATTTGCATTGTTTGGTAAGAGTAAGATGAAAGACATGGGCTTAATTTGCATCACGGCTCTTCCGCCCCTTACGAAATCGCCGCCCAGTTGATGTTGCTCTTGCGCAGTGCGGCGAGGCGTTGCCATAGCAGGGCGTTCTCGGTTTTGTTGCAGTCGGGGTCGTTGTCGATGATGCGCTGCGCCTCCTCCCTCGCCATTTGCACGATCTGACCGTCGCGCGCTATGTCGGCGATTTTCAGGTCGAAGGCCATGCCGCTCTGCTGCGTTCCCTCCAGGTCGCCCGGACCGCGCAGTTTCAGGTCGGCCTCGGCGATGCGGAAGCCGTCGTTCGTGTCGCACATTATCTCTATGCGCTTCCTCGTCTCGCCGCTTAGTTGGGGTTTGGTCACGAGGATGCAGTATGACTGGCTCGCGCCCCTGCCCACGCGCCCCCTGAGCTGGTGCAGCTGCGAGAGGCCGAAGCGTTCGGCGTTGAGGATAACCATAACCGAGGCGTTGGGCACGTTCACCCCCACCTCAATCACGGTCGTCGCCACGAGAATCTGCGTCTCCCTGTTGATGAATTTCTGCATCTCCTCCTCCTTCTCCGCCGGCTTCATCTTGCCGTGAACCTTGCTGAGGCTGAACTCCGGGAACACCTCCTTCAGCGTTGCGAAACCCTCCTCCAAATTCTGCAAGTCGAGTTTTTCGCTCTCCTTGATGAGCGGAAACACCACATACACCTGTCGCCCCTCCTGTATCTGCTGGCGTATGCCGTTGTAGAGGCTCGTCGTCTGGTTGTTGTATTTGTGCAGCGTCGCCACCGGCTTGCGCCCCGGCGGCAGTTCGTCGATCACGCTCACGTCGAGGTCGCCGTAAATCGTCATGGCGAGCGTGCGCGGTATCGGCGTGGCGGTCATCACGAGCACGTGGGGCGGGTTCTGGCTCTTGCCCCAGAGCTTGGCGCGCTGCGCCACACCGAAGCGGTGCTGCTCGTCCACGATCACGAGACCGAGCCTCGCGAACTGCACCGTGTCTTCTATCACGGCGTGCGTGCCGACGAGTATCTGCACGCTCCCGTCGGCCAGCCCTTCGAGCACCCCCCTGCGCCGCTTGCCCTTCACCGTCCCCGTGAGCAGTTCCACCCTCACCGCCATGTCGCCAAGAAAGCCGCGTATCGTGGCGAGGTGCTGTTCGGCGAGTATTTCCGTGGGAGCCATGATGCAAGCCTGGAAACCGTTGTCAAGGGCGATGAGCATAGTCATCAGCGCCACGAGCGTCTTGCCGCTGCCCACGTCGCCCTGCAACAGGCGGTTCATCTGCGCCCCGCCGCACAGGTCGCGCCGTATCTCCTTCATCACGCGCTTCTGCGCCCCGGTGAGGGGAAACGGCAGGTGCTTATTATAAAAGGTGTTGAATATCTCGCCCACGTGGCGGAAGATGTAGCCGCGGAACTTGCGCCTCTGGTCTGAGGCGTAGCGCAGGATGTTGAGCTGGATGTAGAACAACTCCTCGAACTTTAGGCGGAACCTCGCGTTGGCGAGTTCCTTGTCGCTTTTGGGGTAATGCACGCTGCGCATGGCGGTGTCCCTCGACACGAGCCTTAGCCTGTTGGCGATGAACGGCGGCAGCGTCTCCTCTATCGGCTGCGTCATCCTCTCGATGAGGCTCTTGGTGATTTTCTCCATCGAGCGCGAGGTGAGACCCGCCTTCTTCATCTTCTCCGTGGTGTTGTAATAGGGCTGCATCCCCATCTGCGAGAGCTGCAGGTCGGCTGCCCTGTCGATGTCGGGGTGGGCGAACTGGTATCTGCCGCCGTAGACGGAGGGTTTGCCGAACACCACGTATTCAACGCCCTCCTTGTATTGCTCCGTGGCATACCTTATGCCCGAGAACCACACCAGGTCCACCACCCCCGTGCCGTCGGTGAAATGCGCCACGAGCCGCTTCTTCCTCCCTCCCGAGGCGAACTCCTCGAAACTCAGTATGCGCCCCTTCACCTGAATGAACGGCATGTCGCCGTGGAGGTCCGCGATGCGGTAAATCTTGCTGCGGTCGATGTATTTGTAGGGGTAATATTCGAGCAGTCCGGATACCGTTGAGATACCCAGTTCCCGGCAGAGCAGGTCTTTCTTCTTCGGACCCACCCCCGGCAGATACTGTATGTCCTGGCTCAGTATGTCAAGCATTCCTGATTATGGCTTCCGCCACGCAGAGGTCAAACGGCGTGGTTATCTTGATGTTCTCGCGGTTGCCCTCCACGAGGGCTATG
>CAVHWJ010000051.1:7301-12912 GCA_963639565.1 uncultured Prevotella sp.
TTATTTCTGCATCAGGTGGAGGAACATCATTCCCTCAGCCACCGAATGTGCCGTCTGCTCCGACGTGAGCATCCTGAGCAGCGTGTAGGCGTAGGGCAGGGTGGCGGCAGGGCCTTCGCCCGTCACCACGTTGCCGTCCACTGTGCAAAGCTCGCGGGTGTATTCCGCCCCGTCGAGGTATTTCTCAAAGCCGGGGTAGCACGTTGCGCGCTTGCCATTCACTATGCCCAGGCTTCCCAGCACCATCGGCGCGGCGCAGATAGCCGCCACGAGCTTGCCGCTCTCATACTGCCGCAGCAGTGCCTGTCGCACCCCCTCGTGAGCGTTGAGGTTCGTCGCCCCTGGCAGTCCGCCGGGCAGCATCAGCAGGTCGGCGTCGCTCAGGTCGGCGTCCTCGAACTTGAGGTCGGCCTTTATCTCCACGCCGTGCGATGCCTTGATGTATTCAGAGCCGTTGATGCTCACTGTCTTGATTTCCACTCCGCCTCGGCGGAACACGTCCACGGGGATGAGGGACTCGATTTCCTCCGACCCGTCGGCAAGGAACATATACGCTTTTGCCATGATTTTCTGTTGTTTAATAGTTTCGTTTATGTTATGTTTCTCTTTTTTGATATATCTCTGGAACACGTCGGGCGGCACGGTTCTTTCGTCCATGTCCTGCTCCTCGCGCCTCATCTTATACAGTCGTGCCATCGTTTTTCGGCAAAGTTAGCTTTCTTTTGGGAAATGGGCAAGATAATCGGACGCTAATCGGAAGAAAGGGACGGAAAAAGGGTTTGGGAAAGAAAAGTCCCTCATAAAAGTGTGGTGATGCGGCTAAAAGTCCCTCATAAAAATGTAGTAGTTCAATAAAAAGTCCCTCATAAAAATGTATTTCCGTTTGTTGTTCCGCTGATTTTCAGTATATTTGCGGCAAAAACAGGAAAGTCATGGAAAGATTTGTGATGCAAGACCTCATCGCATGGAAAAACAGGGCGGACAGGAAGCCCCTTATCCTGCTCGGGGCGAGACAGGTGGGCAAGACGTATATCCTAAAGGATTTCGGACGGCGCGAGTACGAAAACGTGGCATACGTGAACTGCGACAACAACGAGGCGGTAAGGGATTTGTTCGCCGACTACAATATAAACCGCATCCTCCTCACGCTCAGTGCCGTTACGGGGGAGAACATCAAGCCCGGCAAGACCCTTATCATAATGGACGAGATACAGGAACTGCCGCGCGGACTTGCCTCGCTCAAATATTTCTGCGAAGACGCAAGGGAATACCACGTCGCGGTGGCCGGGTCGCTGCTGGGGCTTACGCTCCACCAGGGCGAATCCTTTCCCGTGGGTAAGGTGAACACGCTGAACCTCTATCCCATGACCTTCGAGGAGTTCCTCTGGGCGTGCGGCTACCGTCAGCGCATGGACTTGCTGCTGTCGGGCGACTGGACTGTGGTGAAGTCTCTCAGGAGTTTATACTCCCAACACCTGCGCACATATTATCTCGTGGGCGGAATGCCCGAAGCCGTGGGGAAATACATCGAGACAAACGATGCCAATTCCGTTAGGGAGATACAAAAGGAAATACTCTCGGCATACGAGAAGGACATCTCCAAACACGCCCCCAAGGAACAGGTGATAAGAATCAACCAGGTGTGGAAGTCCATCCCCTCGCAACTGGCCAAGGAGAACAAGAAATTCATCTACGGCGTGGTGAAGCAGGGGGCAAGGGCGAAGGATTACGAACTCGCCATACAGTGGCTTATCGACGCAGGACTTATATATATGGTGAACAGGGTGAAGACGCTCGGCGTGCCGCTGAAGATACACGAGGACATGGGGGCTTTCAAGCTGTTCCTGATGGACTGCGGACTTCTCGGCGCCATGAGCGACACCCCTGCCGCCCTGTTGCTCATGCCCGGCAACGACAACACGGGGAAAGGCGACTTCACTGAAAACTTTGTCTGTTGCCAGATGAAATCGTTAAGTCGGCTTCCCATATTCTATTACAGCAAGGAGAACAGCCAACTGGAACTTGATTTCGTCGTCCAGCTCGGAGCGTCCGCCGTACCCGTAGAGGTCAAGGCGGAAGAAAATCTGCAAGCCAAGTCGCTGAAATCCACGTTGGCTGCCAACCCCGGCATGAGGGGGCTTCGCTTCTCAATGAGCGACTACCGCGAGCAGGACGCCATCACCAACGTGCCGCTGTATGGCGCGAGGGCGTATCTGTCCCGGCAACTCGAATTGCCGGGCGGCATCTTGCAGTGACTGCTCCACCTTGTTTCTCACCCACACCTTGTGGCTGTATTCCACTAATTTGTATTTTGGCATATCTTTGTTCCTTATTTGTTTTGTTTTTCATTCAGTCCTGCTGGCGGTACGTTGCCCAACCAGTCTTTAGCGGTTTTCATCCGATGCGGAAAAGTTATGTTCATAAGTTCCGAACGTAAGTTCAAAAGTTTTGAACATAACTCGTCCTGCCCGTTTTCGCAAACCGTGTAGCCTTTTCTCATGTTTACGGGTGCAAAGCACGAACTTTGTTGCAAGGGTGCTGAATTACAACGGATTGTGCAAGCGTTGAGGACTTTTTCTTTAGTTTTAGCCCATAAAAAGAGGAATTATTCCATCATTATAGAGGGTGTTTTAAGGAATTATTCCGTCTTTTTTAGAGGGTGTTTTGGGAATAATTCTGTCGGAAGAGGGTGTTGGGGGCGATGGACTGGACTACTCGGACGGCCCGGGCTTCTCGGACAAATCGGACTACTTGGGGGAAAACGGAAACTCTGAGAATTCTGGGGCGGACGTCAGTCTTATTATAAAAAGCCCGGACAGGCAAGATATGGGGTTCTTGCTTGGCCGGGCTTTTGTTCGGTTATTTCAGCCGTGTCATTTCAGACAGGCGAGGTATTTCTCTATCGCGTTTTTGAGGCCGATGTAGAGGGCGTCGCAGATGAGGGCGTGGCCGATGCTCACTTCGTCGGTCCAGGGAATCATGCGGTGGTAATAGGCAAGGTTCTCAAGGCTGAGGTCGTGGCCGGCGTTGAGGCCAAGGCCAAGCTCGCGGGCTGCTACGGCGGCATCGACGAAAGGTTTTATGGCTTCCTCGCGTCCGTGGGCGTAGCCGGAGGCGTATGGCTCGGTGTAAAGTTCCACGCGGTCGGCGCCGCATTCCTTCGCGCCGCGCACCATTTCGGCGGACGGGTCCACGAAGATGCTCGTGCGGATGCCCGCCTCGCGGAAGCGACCCACCACGGAGGTGAGGAACTCCCTGTTTGCCAAGGTGTCCCAGCCGTGGTTGCTCGTCAGCTGGTCGTCGCCGTCGGGAACGAGCGTCACCTGTGTGGGCTTCACCTCCAGAACAAGGTCGATGTATTTCTCTATCGGGTTGCCCTCGATGTTGAGTTCGGTGGTTATCAGCGGCTTTATCTCCCTCACGTCCTGATAGCGGATGTGTCGCTCGTCGGGCCTGGGATGCACCGTTATGCCCTCAGCCCCGAAGAGCTGGCAGTCCTGCGCCACACGCTCCACGTCGGGGTTGTTGCCGCCCCGGGAGTTGCGCAAGGTAGCCACCTTGTTGATGTTTACGCTTAATTTTGTCATGTCAGAGTAATTTGTTAATAACACGCCGTCTGCAGTTACCGGAAAAAGTAGTATATTTGCAGACGTATTTACGAGCGCAAAGTTACAAAAACATTTGCAAAGGCATCACGGATGCCGTGTATAAAGATTAAAAAGAGTGGAATATGTCGTTGCGGAAGCTCAGATTCGCCATTTTCGGCAACATTTACCAGGCTGACAAATCATCGGGAATACGGCGGCTGCTCCTCGAATTGGGGAGCCGCGGCGCGGGGGTGAGCGTGGAGCGAGCCTTCTATGATTCCGTTGCCGCCGGGGGAGAACTGCCGGAGGGCGTGGAGGTGTTCGACGGCGACGGCGTGGAAGCCGACTACGTGGTGTCGGTGGGCGGCGACGGCACGCTGCTGCGCACCGTTTACAGCGTGGGCGAGAGGCAGACGCCGGTTATCGGCGTGAACATGGGGCGGTTAGGCTTCCTCGCCGCGGTGGACACGGAGAGCTTCGGCGCGGTGCTCGACAGCATCGCCCGGGGGGAGTGCCAGACCGACAGTCTCGCCATGGTGCAGGTGGAGGCGGAAAGCCCTGACGGCACGGTGACACGCCAGTGCGCCCTCAACGAAATCGCGGTGCTCAAGCGCGACGACGCGGCGATGATTTCCATTCACACGGCGATTAACGGCGAATATACCGTGACGTACCACGCCGACGGACTCGTTATAGCAACGCCCACCGGGTCCACTGCCTATTCGCTCTCTAACGGCGGCCCGATAATGGTGCCCCACACCGGGGTGCTCAGTCTAACGCCCGTGGCTCCGCACAGTCTCACGGCGCGCCCCATAGTGGTGCCCGACAGTGCGGTGATAACCCTGCGCGTGGAGAGCCGCAGCCACAATTTCCTGGTGGCTGCCGACGGACGGTCGGAGACGCTCGACGAGGCGCAGACGCTCACCATACGGCGCGCCCCCTACGACGCTCACATCGTGAAGCCGCAAGGCACGACATACTTCTCAACGCTCAGGCAGAAGATGATGTGGGGCGCGGACACAAGATAGAGCACAAGCATACCGAAGTCCCGACAGAATGAAGATAAAAGACATATTCAACATACCGGAGAGCAGCTACACCGCCGGGCAGATTATGCGGTGGCTGTGGCGGGCGTGGCGCGGCAACAGGCTGCAGGCCGCCCTCAACGCCGCACTGGGACTTGCCGACGTGGCGGTGAGCCTGCTGTCGGTGGCGGCGGTGAAGCGCGCCATCGACGTGGCGTCGCACACGGCAAAGGGTTCTGTCTACACCGCCGTGGGGGTGATGGCCCTGCTCATCCTCGCCAGTTTCGCCCTTAACATTTCCGCCGTGTGGGTGAAGAACATCCTTGGCATAAAGGCGCAGAACCACATGCAGCAGAAGATGCTCGACCGCATACTGCGCTCCGAATGGCACGGCAAGGAGAAACGCCACAGCGGCGACGTGCTCAACCGGCTGGAGTTCGACGTGAAAAACGTGGTGACGTTCCTCACCGAAACGATACCAGGCACAATATCCGTATTGGCACTCTTCCTCGGCTCGTTCTTCTACCTCTTCTCCATGGACTCGCTGCTGGCAGTGATAATAATTGTGATGCTGCCCCTGTTCATCCTCGTGAGCAAGGTCTATGTGGGACACATGAGGCGGCTCACCCGACAGGTGAGGAACAGCGACAGCCGCGTGCAGAGCGTGCTCCAGGAGACGATACAGAACCGCATGGTGATCAAGACGATGGAGAAGGACACCGAAATGGTGGCGCGACTGGAGGACACCCAGAGCCAGCTGCGCCACAACGTGGTGAAGCGCACCAAGTTCTCGCTCTTCTCCAACCTGATCCTCAACACGGGCTTCTCCGTGGGCTACCTCGTGGCGTTCCTGTGGAGCGCGCTAAGGATGTCGGCCGGCACGCTGTCGTTCGGCGGCATGACGGCGTTCCTGCAGCTCGTGGGCAAGATACAGGGGCCGGCGCGCAGCCTCACAAAGCTCGTTCCCACGTTCGTGTCGGTGTTCACAGCCGCCGAACG
>CAVHWJ010000052.1:0-9366 GCA_963639565.1 uncultured Prevotella sp.
CGAAGGCCCCGGGTCTGAAAGAGGCGAGGGAGAAACTGCAATACTACGCCATGTCAAAGGCGGAACGCTATGCCTACGACGAGCACATCAATGCCGTGATGATACAGAACGATGTGATAGGCAACGCCAAAAGGGAAGGACTTGCTGAGGGAAGAGCTGAGGGAAGAGCCGAAGGAAGAGCTGAGGGTAGGGCAGAAGGCAGAGCTGAAGGTCTTGCCGAAGGAAAAGCTGAGGGGCTTGCAGAAGGAAGAGCCGAGGGGCTTGCCAAAGGAAAAGCGGAAGGTCTTGCTGAAGGAAAAGCCGTTGGCATTGCCCAGGAACGCGAAGCCAACGAGAAGAAACTCTTCGACTCCGCCCGCTCTATGCTTGCCGACGGTCTGAGTCTCGACAAGGTGATGCTCTATACCGGACTTTCAGAGGAGCAAATCCGCACGTTGTTGTAGCGGTAGGACGGCAAATCCCGCAGCGTCCAGTCTTATTGTAAATACGATTTCATGGCCGCCTTGTAACATATAGGTTACAAGGCGGTTTTGCGTGCGTCAGATATAGTAGATTATACCTTATTAGATTATATAGACAGGAATATATGAAAACGATTATACTTGCGGCGGCTTTGACCGTTAGCTTAAATGCCATGGCGCAGCAGCACGACTGGGAGAACCAGTACGTGCTCCACAAGAACCGTATGCCGGCAAGGGCGGCGTTCAGCGTGTGGCAGAATCGGCAGGGCGACATGACGCGGTCGCTCAACGGCGACTGGAAATTCAACTGGACGAAAACGCCGCAGGAACAGCCCGCGGACTTCTTCAAGACATCCTTCAACGATGCGGCGTGGAAGACGTTTCCCGTGCCGGGCGACTGGGAGGTGAACGGCTACGGCACGCCGATATACAGCAGTTCGGGATATACCTTCAAGATTGACCCGCCCTTTGTGATGAAAGAACCCAAGAAGACCTACACCGCCTACACGGAGCGTAACCCCACGGGATGCTACCGCCGCATGTTCACCGTGCCTGGAGAGTGGAAAGGCAAGGAGGTTTTCGTGAGGTTCGGCGCAGTGTCAAGCGCGTTCTACCTGTATATCAACGGACAGGAGGCTGGGTATTCGCAGGGCAGCATGGAGCCGGCGGAGTTCCGCATCACGGATTATCTGAAAGAGGGCGAGAACCTCATCGCACTGAAGGTGATGAAATATTCCGACGGCAGTTATCTGGAAGACCAGGACATGTGGCGCATTGCCGGAATACACCGCGGCGTGGAACTCTACGCCACACCAAAGATACGCATAGCCGACTTCGGTGTGAGGACGGATTTCGACAGTGAGATGAAAGACGCGGAACTCGTAATCGACCCCAAACTCTCCGTCTTCGGCGACGAGAAGGGGAAGGGCTACCGCATAACGGCTATGCTCTACGACGCTGAGGGGAAAGCCGTCACCGACACCGCACTGTGGCAAGCCGCTGAACCGATGCTCAACCTCGACAAGAAAGGGAAAATACTCAACCAGCGCAATCCGCAGCGAGGCTACGCCCCCTACGGATGGCTCAAGACCACGGTGAAGAACCCCAACAAATGGGATGCGGAGCACCCGTATCTCTATACGCTGAAACTCGCCCTTGTGGACTCCTTGGGAAACGCCGTGGAGAGGACGGAGACGAAGGTGGGCTTCCGCAAGGTGGAGATAAAGGACGGCATGATGCTCGTGAACGGCAGACAGGTGAGGCTGCGCGGAGTGAACCGCCACGAAATGGACCCGGAGACGGGACACGTGATGACGGAGGAGAGGATGATAGAGGACATAAAACAGCTCAAACAGTGCAACATCAACGCCGTGAGGACTTGTCATTACCCCAATGCGGAGCGGTGGTATGAACTGTGCGACGAATACGGTCTCTACGTGATGGACGAGGCCGACATTGAGGAGCACGGACTGAGAGGCACTCTCGCCTCAGACCCTTCATGGGCGGCGGCGTTCATCGACAGGACGCAGAGGCTCGTGGTGAGGGACAGAAACCACCCCTCGGTAATCTTCTGGTCGCTCGGCAACGAGTCGGGCTGGGGACCCAACTTCGCCATGACGGCGGCGTGGGTGCATGAATACGACCCCATGCGCCCAGTGCATTACGAGGGCGCGCAGGGACCAGACAACAAAGACCCGGAGTATGTGGACGTGATAAGCCGCTTCTATCCGCGTGTGCAGGAGGAATACCTCAACCCCGGCGTGAAGGACAACAACATGGAACGTCCGGAGAACGCCCGCTGGGAGAGGCTGCTCGGCATAGCCCAAAAGACCAACGACAACCGCCCCGTGCTCACCAGCGAATACGCCCACGCCATGGGCAACGCCATGGGCAACATGAAGGAATACTGGGACGAGATTTACAGCAACCCGCGTATGCTCGGCGGCTTTATATGGGAATGGGCAGACGAAGGCATTTTCAAGAAGCGCGACGACGGCAAGACGATGGTGGCATACGGCGGCGACTTCGGAGACGTGCCTAACCTAAAGGCGTTCTGCGTGAAGGGCATCGTGAGTTCCGACCGCAAGCCCACGCCGAAATACTACGAGGTGAAACAGGTGTATGCCCCCATGAAGCTTTCGCTCGACGGCAACAGGCTCTCGCTCGAAATGCTCGACAAAACGGCGGATGCCGATAACTACCGCCTGTTGTATAACATCACGGAGAACGGCAAGGTGATAAAGAAGGGCGAAATCTCCGGCATGACGGTACCCACAGTGAAATACGACGCCGGGGCTGACGTGAGGCTCAACGTGTTTGTCGCGCTAAAGAACGACACGAAGTGGGCCAAGGCCGGTTTCGAGGTTAAGCGAGAGCAGTTCGCCATAAACGACAAAATCGCCACGGCGTTCGCCGCCGCACCGCTGAAAAAGGGCAAGGCTGCCGACCAGACCGCCGCGGAGAAATGGTTTGACTGCGTGAAGCCGCATTTTTACCGCGCGCCGCTCGACAACGACAAGGGCTTCGGCAACTGGATTGCCAAGGACTGGAAGAACAACCGTCTCGACGCGCCTGAGGTGGTTACGGTAAAGCCGCTCTCGTCGGTGAAGAACGCCGACGGCACCGTTACCGTCACCGCCACGCAGGAGTGTGTCTACGCCCAGGGCAAGATAATCACAGACTACGTTTATACGATGGATGCCGATGGCTCGGTTGATTTCCACGCCGTCTACACTCCCGAGGGGCAGTTGCCGCCGCTGCCTTGCATGGGCAACACGTTCGTGATGGACAAGGGGATGACAAACCTGTCGTGGTACGGACAGGGATTGCAGGACAGCTATGTGGACCGTCTTGAGGCCACGGCGACAGGGCGTTGGACAAGCACTGTGGCGCAGGAGTACGTGCATTATCCGCGTCCGCAGTTCAGCGGCAACCACGAGCAGACGGCGACCCTCTCGCTTACCAACGCGAAGGGCAGGGGGTACACGGTAACGACGACCGACGGCAAACTCTTCTCGTTCTCCGTCCTGCCGTATTCCGACAAACAGTTGTCTACCGTGGCGCACGACTGCGACCTCCAGACCGAGGACAGCGTTTATCTGAACATCGACGCTGAGATGATGGGACTTGGCAACAGCAGCTGCGGACCGGGCGTGCTCACCAAATACGCCGTGCCGCAGACGAAGCACGAACTGCACGTCAGGTTTACTAAGAAATAACGGAAGAAACAGGCAATCGACGACTGTTGATGCCGCGATAAAACAAATCAGCATATACAGGGGAAATGTCTCCGTATATGCTGATTTGCTTTTGGTATAAGCAGAACCGCTTTCTGTATAAGCCGAACTACTTTTGGTATAAGCCGAACCGCCTTTAGTAAATGCTGAACTTTATCGACTCGGCGGTTATTTCCTGCGGACAGATAAAGTGGTCAGTGACGTAGCGGTAAAGGCCGGCGCGGTTGGTTATCACCACCTGATAGGGCGAACCCTTTTTCACTCCCGTCCAGCATACCGGCGCGGAGTCGTTGGCCAGCGGTATCAGTTCATAGAAATAGTCCTTTTTGATGCACTCGAAGAGTTGCGAGTCGTCGCCCGTAGCCTTGCCCAAGATACCCTCTTCGGTGAAATAATAGCCGTGGTTGTGCGTCAAGTCGCCAGTGTATTTCTTCATTTCCTCAAACGCGGGATAGTGCTCGCCCGAACCGAACGCCACTATGCGCTCCAGCTTCTTCCAAATCCTCTTTGCTATGGGCTTGTCGAAGCCCTCGCTGAAGACGCTTTCCAGTTCCGCCCTGCGCCTTTTGCCGCAGGGAATGTCGGCTATGAGCAGCCGCCAGTTCTCCTCTATATATTTGAAGAACTCCACAATTCTGTCGCACGTGAACGCCACAATCTGTTCAGCGTTTTCATAGGCGAGGCTCTGCATCACGACATTCCTCCAGGCGTTGCCGTCGTTGTCGCAATAGCTTTCGGGCGTGGCGGAGAACCACTCGTCCACGATGCCGTTGTTCATGTAGTGGCAATGGAAATACGCCTTTACCAGCGCGCTCTCCAAGGTGTCCACCACAGCGTCGTCGTTGGTGTATTCCGACACCGGCCGGCTCGTCGCCACGAGGATGTTCCTCTTGCCGTTCAGTTCTGAGTCCAGCGCGTTGCTGTATGTCTTTATCTGCTCCTTGGTGCATGGCATGAGTTCGCCCTGCTTCTTCCTGAAATACATAATCGTGGGTGCTGCCGTGAGCACCAGGTTCTCGCCCACGCGTGTCTGGAGTTCAATGAGCGGACGGTAGAATTCCCAGTCGGTCAGCGGCATGCGGAACTGCCATGCCTCCAGCGTGGTGATTGTCCTGAAGTCGTTGCGGCGCGCGATGTCGGTGTCAGCGTTCTTTATCAGCAGTTTGCGCAGTTCATACATGCCGTCAAGCTCGTTGCGCATCAGTTCCTTCATGTCCTTTTCTGGATTGAGGATAACGTCTACGACAAGGTGGATTGAGTCCGCCAGTTTCTCGCGTGTCATCAGTTTGTTGGGCTGTATTGGCTGCAGCGACGTGATGCGGTCGCCGAGCAGTTCCTTTATCTTCCGCCGTATGTGGATTGTCATGTCCTTGCAGTGGAGGATGAAGTTGCTGAGGAGTGCCAGATGCACCAAGACGGTCATGCTGCTGTCGATGCCGTACTGCGTCATCGTGTTGAAGATGATGCGGTAGCCCTCGGCGTAGGTGAGCAGCGTGGCGGCCGGCTTCACGCTGTTCTGCACGAGCGACCCTTCGTTGATGATGTATTTGTAGCCGATGAACTGGTTGAGGTAGCACACCTTGTTGGCGTGGGCGATGTTGTGGAGCACGAAGAGGAAGTCTTCGGCGAAGAGCACACGCTTGTCGAACGTTATGTTGTTGTCTTTGAGCAGCGACGAGCGGAAGAAATACGACGTTGATATGCCCCACGAATAGCCGAACATCATGTCGGTGTTCCAGTGTCCGTTCTCCATCACCGTGCGCCGCTCGGTGTTGTTGAACGGCATCCTCACGGTGATTTTGTGCAGTTCCGGCGACATGAGCACCGGCTCGCGCCTCACGTTCACCATGTCTGAATTAGTCTCTGCGGCGTTCCTCAGCACCACCTCGATGCAGTCGTCGGTATAGCAGTCGTCGGCGTCGAGAAATCCCGTGTAGCGCGCGTCGGTGAGTTCGAGTCCGCGGTTGCGCGGCGACGACGGCGTGCGGTATTCGTTGTTGAGTTCTTCGAGAACCACGTTGCTGTCGTCCTTGAACATCTCTTTCAGCACGGGCATATACCCCGGTTCGCAGTTATGCACCACGATAATCCACTGGATTTTCTCAAACCCTATGGTCTGTCTGCGCATTGCCGCCGCGCAGTCGTTGAAGAGTTCCATTTCCACGTTGTGGAACGGAGTGATGACGGCCATTTCGTATGCCATGTCTGTAATATGTTTATGTCGTGTCGTTAAATTCGTTTTGTCATTGTCAGGATGTTCTCGTCGCCCTCGCGGCGGTAGTCCACGCCGTCCATGAGCTGCTTCACGAGGAAGATGCCCAGTCCGCCGATCTGCCGCTCATCCACGTCGGACGACGTGTCGGCCTCTGGCACGGAGAGCGGGTCGAACGCCACTCCGCTGTCTCTGAGCGTGAATGTCATTTCCTTTTTCTCTGCGTCCCATTTCGCGTCGAGGCGTATCTCGCCCTTTCCGCCGTCGGGGTAGGCGTACATTACGGAATTTACGAGAGCCTCCTCCACGGCCAGGTTCACCGGCGACATAATCATTTCGTCGATGCCCGCGGCTGCGGCGAACCGCTGGATGAAGGGGTGCAGTTTGGAGGTCTCCCCGACTTCGTTTTCTATGATAAGGGTCATGTCGTCCATCTTCTTTTCGCTTTGGTTGTTGTCGTTAGATGTTTCTTTGTCCGTCGCCGGGTCGTTGTCCGCCGGTGTCTTGTCGTTTAGGCGGAAGCAGAGCATCGTGATGTCGTCGCTCTGTTCGGCTGTCCCCACGTAGAGCGAGAGGTCGGCGATGAGTTCCTTGATAACGCCATGAACTTCCATGTGCGCCAGCCGCTTCATCGTTTCTTGCAGCCTGTCCTCGCCGTAAAGCTCCTCCTTCTCGTTCTCCGCCTCCGTTATGCCGTCGGTGTAGAGCAGCATCGCCGCGCCTTTGGGCAGCGTCGTTTCCTGTCCTTCAAAGTCGAAGCCGTCGATAACGCCGAGCGGCAGGTTCTCCTCCACCTTCTGGTAATACACCTCGCCATTGGGCAGGGCTATTACCGGCTGGTTGTGTCCCGCGTTGCAGAAGTGCATTTCGCCGGTGTCGAGATCAAGTATTCCTGCATACATGGTGACGAACATGTTTGCGTCGTTGTCCTTGGCGAGCGCGTCGTTGAGTTTCGACACAATCTCCGTGGCCGACTCGCTTTCGGCGGATATTATGCGGAACAGCGTGCGCGTGATGGCCATTACGAGCGATGCCGGTATTCCCTTGCCCGACACGTCGCCGATGACATAGAACAGTTTGCCGTCGCGGATGAAGAAGTCGAAGAAATCTCCGCCCACCTCCTTCGCCGGCTTCAGCGAGGCGAAGAGCTCAAGCTCCTCGCAGTCGGGGAACGGCGAGAAAATCTTTGGCACAAGGCTCATCTGTATGTTGTGGGCGATCGAGAGTTCGCTCTCAATGCGCTCCTTGGCGCGCGTGGTGGCCTTCAGCTCCACGATGTAGGTTTTCAGCGAAGTCTGCATGTGGGCGAACGCGTCGTGCAGCTGCTTCATGTCGTCCTTGGTGTTCACCTCGGGCAGCGTGGCGTCGAATCTGCCGCGCGAAATATGGTCGGCGGCCTCCGCCAGTTTCTTTATCGGGTTTGAAAGATAGCTCACGAGCAGACGGATGCTTATCGAGAGCATTATCATTCCGATTACAAGGATTACGATAATCCAGATCGTGGCGGAACCGAGGTTCGACATAACGTCGTCGTAGAGGTTCACGCTGCACACCGACCACCCCGTGCGCTTCATCGGGGCGTAGCACAGGAGCACGTCGTTGCCTTGTATCTCCGTGCGCGCCGTGCCTTGTTTCCCTGCCACCATCTGGCGGCCCACGTATTCCAGTTCCTTACAGTCCACGAGCTTCGCCCTCACGCTGTAGTTGGTGGCAAGGATAAGTTCCTTTTCCGGATGCGAGAGGTATTTGCCGTTCTTGTCGAGTATGAACGAATAGCTGTTGGGGTAGGGGCGCATCGCCCTCATGTTTGCCGTGAGGTCGTCGAGCGACACGTCGGCTATTATCGCCCCGTAGGTCTTGTGGTTTTTGATGCAGGGCTTGACATACGACACTATCATGTCGGTCTTCGTGTCGTTGTCGATGTAGGGGTCGGTCCAGAAGCCCGGCGACCCTGCCATTATCCTCTTGAACCAGCTCCTTTCGGTGTATTCCCCCATGCCCTCGCCGTAGTGCTTGTACTGGAAATCGTTGCCGGATTTCCTGTACACGTATTCGATGAACATCTTGCCCTTCTGCGGGTAGTAGCCCGGACGGAAGGCGATGCCCACGCCTTTGAGGATGGGGTAGTTGCGCATCACGTTGTCGGCGATTTTTATCACCGAGTCAGGCGTGTGCGCCATGTCGTCCACCTGGTCTTCCGCCACGGAGAGAGCCGTCTCGATTTCCGACAGTTGTGCCTCAATCTTCTGGATTTCGTTTTGTTGCAGCACAACCGTGTACTGTTCCGCCTGATGCCACTCCCTCTGCGTGCTGTATGTCTGGAAGACCAGCGCGATGCAGCTGAAGATTACGAAAACGAGGGTCAGTATGTAGAAACTGATCCTTGAGGAGAACGACATGAAGATGTGTCTCATGGACGGATGTCGAAAAGTTTGAAGAAGCCGGTTATCGTGAACACGTTGCGTATGCTTTCGTTGATGTGCTTCACGATGAGTTTTCCGCCCTTGGCGTCAACTTCCTTGCGCAGTCCGAGGAAGAGGCGCAGTCCGCTGCTGCTGATGTATTCCAGCGCGGTGCAGTCAAGTTCGATTTCCTTGTCCGCCATTTCTTTCAGCGGCGCGAGGCTCTTTTCTGCCTCCACGGCGTTGGCGGTGTCGAGGCGACCCTCGAGTGTCACGAGAACATTGTTCTCTTTGGGGGTGATGGTGATATTCATTTTGTTTTAATTTGGTGTTGTTGTTTTTAATTTTTTTTCTTGGACGGCTCGGACTTCTCGGACTTCTCGGACTTCTCGGAGTTGTCGGAGTTGTCGGAGTTGTCGGAGAAGTCCGAGCCGTCCGAGTAGTCCTATTTGTCCTATTAGTCCTCTCTCTTATCCTTTCAGCGGAAACAGCATCGTCACGATGAATATGTTAGCCGCGAGGATTACGAGGTTCATCACGAGTCCCGGCTTCATGAAGTCGGTGAACTTGTAGCCGCCCTCGCCGTAGACAATCATGTGGGTCGGCGAACCGATAGGAGTGGCGAAGCTCGACGACACGGCAATCATCAGCGCGATGCAGAACGTCACCGGGTTCACGCCGAGCGACGTGGCCGTCTGGTAGGCTATGGGGTAGAACATCGCCGCGCAGGCGGTGTTGCTGATGAACTCCGTTATGAACGTAGCCACAAGGCAGATGCAGATAAGTGCCATGATGGCGTTTGAGCCGCAGAAGCCGAGTATTGCCTGGGCGAGTTGCGTGGCTATGCCGGTGTGCTCTATCGCCGTGCCGAGACATACCGACCCGGCGAATATCATCAGGATGTTCCAGTCAATGGCGTCGCTCGCCTGTTTCGGCGTGCAGCATTTCGTCACGAGCATCGCGCCGGCGGCGAGGAAACACGACTGGAGCAGCGTGAACACCTCGAAGGTGGACAGCACTATCATCGCAATCATTATCAGCGACGACACAAGGGA
>CAVHWJ010000052.1:9589-12863 GCA_963639565.1 uncultured Prevotella sp.
GTGCCGATGAGCGAGCTGCTGCGCGTCACGCTGGCGGTGTAGAATTTCCTTCCCTTCTCCACCTCGCTGATGGAGAACACGTGTTTCGTGGCAGCCGTCAGTCCGTGGCTCTCGCGCAGGTCGAGTATGCTGTCGATGCGCCCCGAGTAAACCAGTCGGTCGCCGCCCATGATGAACTCGTCGGCCGGCACGGGGCTTATCACTTCCTTGTCGAAGCGCACTATCTCGATGAGCCTTCCGCCGCCCACGCTCAGGAGCCCAGCGTCTTCAGCCGTCTTTCCCACCGAAGGGTTGTCGGTCGGCACGAGAAGTTCCGCCGTGTAGTCGCCGGTTGCTTCCAGAGCCTCGTCGGGCGACTTGCGCTCCGGCAGCACCTTCTTCATCGCTATGATGCTTATCACTCCGACGGCGAGACAGAACAGTCCGGGCAGCGTGGTGCTGAAGATGTTGAGTTCGATACCCTTGTCGCTTTGCAGCATACCCGATATTATGAGGTTCGGCGGCGTGCCGATCAGGGTGCAGATGCCACCGAGACACGACGCGTAACTGAGCGGTATGAGGAGTTTCGAGGGGGCGATGCTGAGTTTCTTCGCCCACAGCTTCACCACCTTGACGAACAGCGCCACCACCGTCGTGTTGCTCAACACGGAACTCATCGCCGCCACGGGCAGCATGAGGCGCACAATGGCGGCGGTGTAAGACGACGGCGTGCCGAGCACCTTTTTCACCATCCAGTGTATCACCCCGGTGTGAACCAGTCCGGCGATGATTACGAAGAGCACTCCCACGGTGACTACCGACGAGGAGCTGAAGCCGGCGAGGGCTTCCTCTGCGTTGAGGATGCCCGTGATGTAGAGAAATCCCATGCCTCCGAGAAAAACGAACTCTGCCGGGATTTTCGTGAACATCATAAGGCCGAACATCCCCACTATCAGTAGGATAGTGAGCCATGCACCCAGACTTAACCCTAAAAAAATCAAAGATTCCATTCGTGTACTATTAATCCGTGCAAAGTTACTCCTTTGGTGTGGAACGTACAAGAGTTTCACTGAAAAAGTGCCTTCGCTTTCAATCTGTCGGCTTGTGGGGCGTTCCGCTTACGTTCTCTCACACCCCGTGTTGCATGAAGCGGTGCTCCGCCAGTTTCTCGAATTTAGTGCCCGGCTTGCCGTAGTTGGCGAAGGGGAAGATGCTGATGCCGCCGCGCGGCTTGAAGCGTCCCTCCACCTCGATGTAGCGCGGGTCCATGAGCTTCTGCAGGTCTTTCATTATGATGTTCACGCAGTCCTCGTGGAAGTCGCCGTGGTTGCGGAAGCTGAAGAGGTATAGCTTCAGGCTCTTGCTCTCCACCATACGCACGTCGGGTATATACCTTATTATAATCTCCCCGAAGTCGGGCTGCCCTGTGATGGGGCAGAGCGTGGTGAACTCGGGGCAGTTGAACTGCACCCAGTAGTCGTTGCCCTGGTGCTTGTTCTCGAACGTTTCGAGCGTTTCGGGAGCATAGTCCATGCTGTATTCCGTCTTCTTGCCGAGGGCGTGCAGACCCTCGTCCTTCCTGTTTTCGCTGTTTGTCATTTCTTTCAGATATGCTTTCGTTAAACCGCTTTAGATATTCCCTATTTTCCAGATGCTGAAATTGGTGTTGTCGTCGTAAACGTCCTCGCCTTCAGCCTTTTTCGTAGCCCTTACGATGCGTATCGTCACAGGCAGCACCACCGCCTCGTAGACGGTCTTCATAATCACCTGTGATATGATGAGCGTGGGGATTTCGCTCCACGGCACCACACCGCCCAGCGCGAGGGGGAAGAAGATGATGGAGTCCACCGCCTCGCCGTACACCGTGCTCATTATGGCGCGCAGGGCGAAGCGTTTGCCCTTGTCGGATATCTTCATCTTGCTCATCACGTAGGCGTTGATGAACGACCCGGCGAGGAACGCCAGGAACGACGCCCCGGCGATGCGCGGCGCGAGACCGAACACGGCGTGGAAACCGCTGTCGTTGTGCCAGTAGGGTGCGCCGGGAATTGCGTCGCACAATGCGCCGAACGCCACGAAGAGGAAATTCATGAAAAAACCGAGCCAGATGAGCAGCCTCGCTTTGCGGAAGCCCCACACCTCGCACACGCAGTCGTTGATGATATACGACACGGGGAAGATGAGCAGTCCGCCGGTGATGCTGATCGGCCCGAACGAAATCTGCTTTGTTTCGAGCACGTTTGCCGTGATGAGGCAAACGCAGAAGAGCACGCTGTAAAGCATGAACAGCACGCTCACTTTATTCTTGTTCTTGTCCATAATTCTTGTTTTGTTTAGGCTGCCGCCGCCATTCGGGGCGTATGCGGAGCCACGGAGGTTTGTCAAGCACTCGCTGTTTTTGTCTTCTTTGGGTGAAAACGGCTGCAAAGGTAGCCTTTATTTCGCAATCCTGCAAATTATTGGCGTGAGGGCATTCGCCGGCGGTGGCGGATTTTCCGCGCGTATATATAGTATAAGGTACAAAACGGCATTTGCGGCGTCTTACTATTACTATGACAAGATTACGCAAATACATACTGCTGTCGGTGCTCCTCGGCGGCATGGCTCTGCCGGGTGCCGTTTCAGCGCAGAAACGGTATCAGGTGGGCGTGTGCGACTGGATGGTGCTGAAAAGGCAGAAGATAGGGGAGTTCAAACTCGCCGGGGAACTCGGCTGCGACGGTTTGGAAATGGACATGGGCGGACTGGGGCGGCGCGACTCCTTCGACAACAAGATACGCCAGCCGGAAATGGCGCGGCTGTTCCGCCACACCAGCGACAGCCTCGGCATAAAGGTGGGGGCGGTGGCTATGTCGGGCTTCTACGGACAGAGCTTCGCCGACAAGCGGACGTGGCGGTGGCTCGTGGAGGACTGCCTCAACACAATGGACGAGATGAGCGCCACGGTGGCGTTCCTGCCCCTCGGCGGCTGCGGCAACAACTGGACCGACTCGCTGCCCCTGCGCCGCAGGATAACGGAGCGGCTGCACGAGGCGGGAGAGATGGCACGCGCCCGCGGCAAGGTTATCGGCATCGACACGCCACTCGACGCTAAGGGCAACAAGCGGCTCCTGAAGGAGATAAACTCCGGGGGGATAAAGATATTCTACAAGTTCCAGACCGCCGTGGAGCGCAAGCGCGACATCGGCCGCGACATGAAACGCCTCGGGGCGGACAACATCTGCGCCATTCACGCCAGCAACACCGACGGCGTGTGGCTGCGCAACGACAAGGCCATCGATATGCCCGGCGTGAA
>CAVHWJ010000053.1:0-2632 GCA_963639565.1 uncultured Prevotella sp.
GAGAAGTCGAGGAACACGGCCAGGCCGGTGTTGTTCACGCCGTAGCCCTTGTCGCAACGCTCCTTGGCGGCACGCGAAGCCACGTCGCGCGGCACGAGGTTTCCGAATGCCGGGTAGCGGCGCTCCAGATAGTAGTCGCGGTCTTCCTCGGGGATGTCAGAACCCTTCTTCGTGCCGGCCTGCAGGGCCTTTGCGTCCTCCAGTTTCTTGGGCACCCAGATACGGCCGTCGTTACGCAGCGACTCCGACATGAGGGTGAGCTTCGACTGCTTGTCGCCGTGAACCGGAATACAGGTCGGGTGAATCTGAACGTAAGAGGGGTTTGCGAAATAAGCTCCCTTGCGGTAGCACTGAACGGCTGCCGTGCAGTTGCATCCCATGGCGTTGGTGGAGAGGAAATAGGTGTTTCCGTAGCCGCCGGTGGCGATTACCACGGCGTTGGCTGAGAAACGCTCAAGCTTTCCGGTGACGAGGTTCTTGGCGATGATACCGCGTGCGCGGCCGTCCACAATCACCACGTCCTCCATTTCATAACGCGTGTAGAGCTTCACGCGGCCTGAGTGTACCTGTGCGCTGAGTGAAGAGTAGGCGCCGAGCAGGAGCTGCTGGCCGGTCTGACCCTTGGCGTAGAACGTACGCGACACCTGCGCGCCACCGAAGGAACGGTTGGCGAGCATGCCGCCGTATTCGCGTGCGAAAGGCACGCCCTGCGCCACGCACTGGTCGATGATGTCGTTTGACACCTCAGCCAGACGGTAGACGTTGGCCTCACGGGCGCGGTAGTCGCCGCCTTTCACGGTGTCGTAGAACAGGCGGTAAACGGAGTCGCCGTCGTTCTGGTAGTTCTTGGCCGCGTTGATACCGCCCTGAGCGGCGATGGAGTGCGCGCGGCGCGGAGAGTCCTGTATGCAGAAGTTGAGCACGTTGAAGCCCATCTCGCCGAGGCTTGCCGCCGCGCTGGCTCCTGCCAGTCCTGTGCCCACCACGATGATGTCGAGCTTGAGTTTGTTCTTGGGGTTCACCAGTCGCTGGTGAGCTTTATAGTTGGTCCATTTCTCGGCCACCGGGCCTTCGGGAATCCTTGAATCTATTGTCTTGGCCATAATTTCCTTTTCTTATGAATTATGATTTATGAATTATGAATTGTTAGCAGCAGCCGCAGAGGCTCTTGGCTGCGAACCACAGCACCACCACGAGGAAGCCGAGGCAGAGGAGTGTGGAATATACGGTGCCGATTACCTTCCAGCGGCAGAACCACACCTTGCCGTTCCAGCCGAAGGTCTGCATCGCGCTCCAGAAGCCGTGGGTGAGGTGGAACCAGAGGGCGGCGAGCCACACGATGTAGAGACCCACGTAAACGGGACAAGCGAAGGTGTCCTGGATGTAGGCGTAGCCCTCAGAGGGGTCGTGCGCCACGGCGATGCCGGTGAGTTCGGCGAACATCATGTTGTACCAGAAGTTGAAGAGGTGGAGGAGAAGTCCGAGCACGATCACGATGCCCAAGACGAGCATGTTCTGCGACGACCATTCCACTCCTGCCGGACGGGTTGTCACGGCGTAACGCTCAGAGCCGCGGGCTTTCCTGTTCTGCATCGTGAGCCAGAAGGCGTAGAGGATGTGAATCACTGCAAGCGCGGCAAGGCCGAGAGTGGCGACAAGCGCGTACCAGTTGGCGCCCAGAAACCCGCAAATCATGTTGTAGCCTTTTTCAGAGAAAAGGGCGACAATGTTCATTGACATGTGGAACGTCAAGAACAGGATAAGCGCAACACCTGTGACAGACATCACGACTTTCCTTCCAATGGATGAATTACATAACCACATAAATTGAATGAAATTTTTAGTATAAAAAGTTTGAATTGATTAATATTCAATTTTGTATGGCGGCCCGCGCGCTTCCGCTCCCGGAGACACAGGCCACAGTCGCCGCGCGCCATACTATATAATAGGTATCGCCCACGGCAAATGCGCTTGCAAATGTACTCCAATTTGGCGATAAATCAAAGTAAAAGGATAAAATTTCAATTATAATGCTTAAATTTGCGCCTGTTTGAAAAGAAACTCTAAGCTATCAATTTATGGATTTCAGATACGACGTATTGGTTGTCGGCGGCGGCCACGCCGGTTGCGAGGCAGCGGTGGCGGCGGCCAATATGGGGGCGAAGACGTGTCTCGTCACCATGGACATGAACAAAATCGGGCAGATGAGCTGCAACCCGGCCGTGGGCGGCATCGCCAAGGGACAGATAGTCCGCGAGATCGACGCGCTGGGCGGCGAAATGGGCCGCGTGACCGACGCCACGGCGATACAGTTCAGGATGCTCAACCGCTCCAAGGGGCCTGCCGTGTGGAGCCCGAGGGCGCAGTGCGACAGGGGCAAGTTCATCTGGCAGTGGCGCACGGTGCTCGACAACACCCCCGGCCTCGACATCTGGCAGGACCAGGCAAGCGAACTGATTGTGGAGAACGGCACGGCGGCAGGGGTGCGCACGGTGTGGGGCGTGGAACTGCGCGCCGGGTGCGTGGTGGTCACGGCCGGCACGTTCCTCAACGGACTGATGCACATCGGGCGCAGCAAGCTCCCCGGCGGCAGGATTGCCGAACCGGCGGTGGAGGGCTTCACGGAGAGCAT
>CAVHWJ010000053.1:3260-4605 GCA_963639565.1 uncultured Prevotella sp.
GGCAAGGAGTTTGTATTGAAACGCGACGAGGCGTATATCGGCGTTCTCATCGACGACCTCGTGACGAAGGGCGTGGACGAGCCATACCGTATGTTCACGAGCCGCGCCGAATACCGCATCCTCCTGCGGCAGGACGACGCCGACGCAAGGCTCACGGAGAAGGCTTATTCGATAGGTCTGGCGAAAAAGGACCGCTACGACTGGTGGATGGAGAAGAAGGAAGCCGTCGGAAGAATCATAGAATTTTGCAAGACGGCATCGGTGAAGCCGAAAGACGTGAACGGCAAACTGGAGGCTATCAGCACTACCCCACTCCGCGAAGGCACGAAACTCATCGACCTCATCGCACGTCCTCAGATAAACTTGCAGAACCTTCAGGAAATCGCGCCCGAACTGAAAGCCGTTATCAACGCCCCCAATAATCGCAGGGAGGAGATTGCCGAAGCGGCGGAAATCAAGATGAAATACAAGGGCTACATCGAAAGGGAGAAAATGATTGCCGAGAAGATGCACCGTCTGGAGGACATCAGGATTAAAGGAAAATTCGATTACTCCGAAATGCAGCAGCTCTCGACCGAAGCGCGGCAGAAGCTCGCCAAGATTGAACCCGAGACGCTCGCACAGGCAAGCCGCATACCGGGCGTTTCGCCGAGCGACATCAACGTGATGCTCGTGCTGCTTGGAAGATAGACAGGGTTAATGTTTCACGTGAAACAAAAGCGAATAAATCGGTTAGTTATAAAGCGGTTACGGGAAACGGCGAAAGTGTTTCACCAAGCCGCCTACGATAAAAACAAGGGAAAACATATAAGCAAAAACATATAAAGAAAAGAAAGATGAACAACGAGAAACTATTGGAAAATCTGAGGTGCATACCGGATTTTCCGCAGAAGGGAATTAACTTCAGAGACGTGACCACTCTGTTCAAAAATGCGGAGTGCCTGAAGATAATGGTCGATGAACTGTATGAAATCTACAAGGACAAAGGCATCACGAAAATCGTGGGTATCGAGAGCCGCGGCTTCGTGCTGTCGTCCGCCCTCGCCATAAGGCTCGGCGCCGGCGTGGTACTCTGCCGCAAGCCGGGTAAGTTGCCCGCTGAAACCGTGCAGGAGAGCTACACCAAGGAATACGGTACGGACACTATCGAAATCCACAAGGATGCCATCGACGAAAACGACGTTGTCCTGCTCCACGACGATTTGCTCGCCACTGGCGGTACGATGCGCGCGGCATACAACCTCGTAAAGAAATTCCACCCGAAGAAGATTTACGCCAACTTCATCATCGAACTGGTGAACGAGAGTCTCAACGGACGCGGCAATTTCGAGCCGGAGACGGAAAT
>CAVHWJ010000053.1:4789-12861 GCA_963639565.1 uncultured Prevotella sp.
CAAGCGAGAAAAATATCCTCCCCTTGCTTGCTATCGTCTGACTTTGATTTACTAACTTTGCGCAGCCGCAGGAGACACTCGCCTTTGTTTATGCAGGGTTTGGCGGTTAAAGTTTCACGTGAAACATTAAAACGGAAAAGTTCTTCACTACAAGCATTTAGGAAATATGACAAAAGAAGAGAATGAAAAGAGACTGGAGCATCTGAGGGGCATCGTGAGCAATCTGCCGTCGAAGCCGGGGAGCTACCAGTATTACGACAAGGACGGCGTGATTATCTACGTGGGCAAGGCGAAGAACCTGAAGAACCGCGTGTCGTCGTATTTCCATAAGGAGGTGGACAGATACAAGACAAAGGTGCTCGTGAGCAAAATCTGGGACATCACATACACCGTGGTGAACACCGAGGAGGACGCGCTGCTGTTGGAGAACAACCTTATAAAGAAATACCAACCCAAATACAACATCCTGCTGAAAGACGGCAAGACGTACCCCAGCATCTGCGTAACCAAAGAGTTTTATCCGCGGATTTTCAAGACAAGGGTGGTGAACAAGAAATTCGGCACTTTCTACGGCCCTTACAGCCACGTGGGGACGATGTACGGATTGCTCGACATAATAAAGAAGGTGTACCGCCCCAGGACGTGCCGCTTGCCCCTCACCGAAGAGGGTATCAGGCAGGGGAAATACTCGCCTTGTCTGGACTACCACATAAAGAATTGCGGCGGTGCGTGCATCGGGAAGCAGTCGCACGAGGAATATATCAAGAACATCGAACAGGCGAGGGAAATACTCCGCGGAAACACCCGACAGGTGGAGACGATGCTCTTTGAGGAGATGCAGAAACTCGCCGCCGAACTGAAATTCGAGGAAGCCGAGGAAATCAAGAAGAAATACCTCCTGCTAAAGGATTTCTGCTCGAAGAGCGAGGTGGTGAGCCATACTATTAATAATGTGGACGTGTTCTCAGTAACCGACGGCGACAACATTGCCTTCGTGAACTACCTCCATGTGGCTAACGGCAACATAAACCAGGCGTTCACCTTTGAATTCAAAAAGAAACTCGACGAGGAAAACACCGAAATACTGCCGCTGGCGATTGTGCAGATAAGGGAGAAATTAGGGAGCACGTCGAAGGAAATCGTGCTGCCATACGCCATAGAACTGCCGCTGGAGGGCATCACGATAACAATTCCGCAGAGGGGCGACAAGAGGACGCTGCTGGAGCTGTCGGAAATGAACGGCAAACAGTATCGTTTCGACCGTCTGAAACAGGCTGAGAAGCTCAACCCCGAGCAGAAGGCGGTGAGACTGATGAAGGAGATACAACAGGCGTTGAAACTGCCCAGGATGCCGTATCAGATAGAGTGTTTCGACAACTCCAACATCAGCGGAACGGATGCCGTGGCGGCTTGCGTGGTGTTCAAAAAGATGAAGCCGAGCAAAAAGGACTACCGCAAATACAACATAAAAACCGTGATGGGTCCCGACGACTATGCCTCGATGAAGGAGGTGGTGAGAAGACGCTACACACGACTCCAGGAGGAGCAGCAGCCGTTGCCCGACCTCATCATCACCGACGGCGGAAAAGGGCAGATGGCGGTGGTGAGAGAGGTGGTGGAAGACGAGCTGCACCTCGACATCCCTATCGCCGGACTGGCAAAAGACGACCGCCACCGCACCAACGAACTGCTCTACGGCTTCCCCCCGGTGGTTGTGGGGATGAAGACCGACAGCGACCTTTTCCGGCTGCTCACGCACATTCAGGACGAGGTACACCGCTTCGCCATAACGTTCCACCGCGACAAGCGGTCGAAACACGCCCTGCACTCCGAACTCGACGACATAAAGGGCATCGGGCCGAAGACGAAAGAGGCACTGCTGAAAGCCTTTAAGACGGTGAAGAAGATACGCGAAAGCAGCGTGGAGGAACTGGCGGAGGTCGTGGGAAAGCAGAAAGCGGAGATAATAGCGAAGCATTTTATGGGGCAATAACTTGCAGATGTATGGATAAAATCCTAACTTTGTAAGCCGATACGCAACGAAAAACATCCGCCGCCACGGCGGCTGAAAAACATAACGCAGGAAAGACTGAGATAGCATGAAAACAGTGGTACAGCGCGTGAGCCGCGCACAGGTGACAATCGACGGCAAGGTGAAATCAAGCATCGGCGGGGGCTTCCTTGTGCTCCTCGGCATCGGCTGCGAAGACACGCAGGAGGACATCGACTGGCTCGTGAAGAAGATTGCCAACCTGAGGGTGTTCGACGACGAGAACGGCGTGATGAACCGCTCCATTCTCGACACCGGGGGCGACATCATCGTGGTGAGCCAGTTCACGCTCATGGCATCCACCAAAAAGGGCAACCGACCCTCGTGGATCCACGCCGCGCCGCACAATATCTCCATTCCCCTCTACGAGAAATTCTGCGAGGACTTGGGCAGGGCGATAGGCAAGCCGGTGGGCACGGGGGAGTTCGGGGCTGACATGAAGGTGGAACTGCTGAACGACGGCCCTGTGACTATCTGTATGGACACCAAAAACAAGGAATAAGTTATGACGATAAAAGAGGCGCAGGAAGCCGTGGACGGTTGGATAAAGACCTACGGAGTGAGGTATTTCTCGGAACTCACAAACATGGCGTGCCTCACCGAAGAGGTGGGCGAACTGGCAAGGGTGATAGCCCGGACTTACGGCGAACAGAGCTTCAAGGAGGGCGAGAAACAGAACCTTGGGGAGGAAATGGCAGACGTGCTGTGGGTGCTCATCTGCCTTGCCAACCAGACAGGCGTGGACCTGACGGAGGAACTGCGGAAAAGCATTGAGAAGAAGACCCGCAGGGACGCTGAGAGACACCGCAACAACCCAAAACTTGCAGCCCACGGAGAAGGGAAACAGCAGCAATGAAATACGAATATAAACTATAAAAACGAAAACAACTATGATTACAGAAAAGGAAAATGCCAAGGCTAACGCCGCGGAACCCCAGACCGACAAATACGCGGAGGCACTGGGCAAATACAACACTAACCTCGACGACAACGAAGTGCGCGAGGCGGTGAAGAAAATCATCACCGAAAAGGTGCATGAGAACGACAACCTCGACGTGAAGAAATTCCTCATGGGAAGCATCGAACTGACCACGCTGAAGACCACCGATTCGGAGGACAGCGTGCTGGCTTTCACGGAGCGCGTGAACCAGTTTGACGAGGCTTTCGGCGACCTGCCACACGTGGCGACTATCTGCGTTTACCCCTGCTTCGCCAAGGTGGTGAGCGAGACGCTGGAAATTGACGGCGTGGAGATAGCCTGCGTTTCGGGCAGTTTCCCCTCGTCTCAGGCACTCATCGAGGTGAAGGTGGCTGAGACTGCGCTGGCGATAAAAGACGGTGCAACAGAGATTGACATCGTGATGCCGGTGGGCAAGTTCCTGAGCGGCGACTACGAGGGCGTGGCTGACGAAATCAGCGAACTGAAACAGGTCTGCGGCGAGCACGCGATGAAGGTTATCCTGGAGACTGGTTGCCTGAAGACCGCCTCTAACATCAAGAAGGCTTCTATCATCGCCATGTATGCCGGGGCTGACTATATCAAGACATCCACAGGAAAACTGGAGCCGGCTGCAACGCCGGAGGCAGCCTACGTGATGTGTCAGGCTATCAAGGAATACTACGACGAGACAGGCATACAGATAGGTTTTAAGCCCGCTGGAGGCATCAACAGCGTGATGGACGCACTTATCTACTACACGATAGTAAAAGAGGTTCTTGGCGAAAAATGGCTTACCAACAAGTGGTTCCGCCTCGGCACAAGCCGCCTCGCAAATATGCTGCTCAGTGAGATCGAGGGACAGGAGACCAAGTTCTTCTGATTCCACCCCACCCTAACAATACAAAAAGCCTTTCATTGCATGGGACATTTCCCTCAATGAAAGGCTCTTTTGTTTTCCTTATTATAATAGGATGCCGCAGCCCACTTATCACGTTACCACTACCCTATTTGTCTCTCCTGATAACGTAGTCGAGGTATGCCGTGAGGCTCTTTTTTATCTCCTCGTCGGTCACGTTCTCTTCAATGAAAACCATGGATTCCCTGTGGAAATCATCCATGCGCTTCTCTGCGTATTCTATGCCGCCGTTGTCCTTGGCGAAAGCCACGAGGGACGCTATCTCGTCGGCCGTGGCGGTGCGCGCCTTCACCTTGCGGGCTATCTCCGTCATGCCGCTTTCGGGGGTAGAGAGCAGGGCGTGAATGGCTGGGAGAGTCAGCTTGCCCTCCACCATGTCGTTGCCGGTGGGCTTTCCTATTTCGGTGGAGTCGTAATAGTCGAATATGTCGTCGCGTATCTGGAATATGATTCCGAGGTTCTGACCGAAGCGTTTCGCCTTTTCTATCTCCTCAAAAGAAGCACCGCCCGACAATGCGCCTATTGCGCAGCACGCCTCGAAGAGAGCCGCCGTCTTCTGCTTAATCACCTGATAATAAACGTCCTCTGAAATCGTCTCGTTGGCGATATTTGAGAGCTGTAATATCTCTCCGCTCGCCAGCGTGCGCCCGAGTTCTGCAAGGTATTTCACGATGTTCGTGTTGCCCGTATAAGCCACGTGAAGCAGTGCCGTGGAGAGCAGATAGTCGCCCACGAGCACCGCCACCTTGTTGTCGTAGGTGGCGTTTACGGATGCCTGTCCACGCCGCTCCTCGCTCTCGTCCACCACGTCGTCATGCACAAGGCTCGCCGTGTGGAGAAGTTCCAGTCCCACAGCGGCGTTCTGCGTCACCCCTGTCACCTGGCCGTAGTTGCGCGCCATGAGCATTATCAGCATAGGGCGCATACGCTTTCCGGTGCGCTGGCGGATATACGCCAGAGCCTGCGACAGCAGTCCGTCGGTATGCGAGAGAGCCTCGCCGAAGAGGTTGTTGAAGTCTGAGAGTTCTCTCTCGATGGGTTGCTTGATGAGCGAGATATAGTCCATTGCCTAAAATTTGTTACAAAATTACTTATTTTATCCGAGTAATCAGAAAAAAAAGGTAACTTTACACTGATTTAATCTTTTGATACGTTTCACGGAAATCAGCTTTGATTAATTTTTGAACTATATACCCACAATATAAAAAGACATTCACATGGACAAACTTTTCCTCTTTGACGCTTACGCGCTGATATACAGGTCTTACTACGCTTTCATCAAAAACCCGAGGATAAACTCCAAGGGACTGAACACGTCGGCGGTGATGGGCTTCTGCAACACGCTCCACGAGGTGATGCAGAAGGAGCAGCCCAAATATCTGGGCGTGGCGTTCGACCCCAGCGGACCCACGTTCCGCAACGAGGCTTACAAGGAATATAAGGCGCAGCGCGAGGAGACACCCGAGGACATTCGCAAGTCGGTGCCTATCATAAAGGACATTCTCGCGGCAATGCACATCCCGGTGCTCGAAGTGGCAGGGTATGAGGCGGACGACGTGGTGGGCACTCTCGCCAAGAAGGCCGACAGCGAGGGCATCGAGACTTATATGCTCACGCCCGACAAGGACTACGGTCAGCTGGTGGGCGGCAACGTGAAGATGTACCGCCCCCGGCACGGCGGCGGTTACGAGACACTCGACGCCGAGGGGGTGAAGGAGAAATACGGCATCGCCTCGCCGGAACAGGTTATCGACCTGCTTGGCCTTATGGGCGACGCGGCGGACAACATTCCCGGCTGTCCCGGCGTGGGAGAGAAGACGGCGGTGAAGTTAATCAATCAGTTCGGCAGCATCGACGCGCTCCTCCAACGCACCGGCGAACTGAAGGGGGCTATTAAGAAGAAGGTGGAGGAGAACAGGGAACAAATCGAGTTCTCGAAATTCCTCGCCACGATAAAGACCGACGCTCCGATCGAGCTGAACCTCGACGAACTCCTCGTCAGCGAGCCCGACGAGAAGAAAATCATGGAAATCTTCAACGAATTGGAGTTTAAGACCTTCACACAACGGTTTCTTAACAAACCTAAACAACAGCCAAAAAAGGTTTCAAACCAACTTGATTTGTTTGCCGATTTTTCGGGCGACGGAGCGGAAGAAACAAAAAACGGGGCTTCTCAGAGCCTTAAAACCGTGGCGCACGACTATAAACTCGTTGATAAAGAAGAGGATATGATGCGATTGCGTGACTTATTCCTTACAAACAGTTTTATCAGTTTTGACACGGAGACGACTTCGACGGAGGCTATCAACGCGGAATTGGTGGGACTGAGCTTCAGCGTGAAGGAAAGGGAGGCGTATTACGTGCCGGTGCCGGCCGACAGGGATGCGGCGCAGAAAATCGTGGACATATTCCGTCCGGTGTATGAGAACAAGGGGATTTTGAAAATCGGACAGAACATGAAATACGACATCACCGTGCTCCGCAACTACGGGGTGGAGGTGAAAGGCGAAATGTTCGACACCATGATTGCCCACTATCTCATCCAACCCGAACTGCGCCACAACATGGACTACATGGCGGAGATTTACCTCGACTACCAGACTATCCACATCGAGGAACTCATCGGACCGAAGGGTAAGAACCAGAAAAACATGAGGAATCTCTCCCCTACCGACGTTTATGAATACGCCGCCGAGGACGCCGACATCACCCTGCAACTGAAAGGCAAACTGGAACCCGAACTGAAGAAGAAGGGGGCTGACGGACTTTTCCGCGACATCGAGATGCCGCTCATGCCAGTGCTCGCGGAGATGGAGCGCAACGGCGTGAGGATTGACACGGAGTCGCTGAAGGAGACTTCGCGCGAACTGACGACGAGGATGAAGGAGATTGAAGCGCATATCTACGAACTCGCCGGCATGGAGTTCAACATCGCGTCGCCGAAACAGGTGGGCGAGGTATTGTTCGACAGGATGAAGATTGTGGAGAAGGCGAAGAAGACGAAAACAGGACAGTACGTCACGAGCGAGGAGGTGCTCCAGTCATTGAAGCACAAGAGTCCGATAGTGGCTGACATCTTGGAACACAGGGGGTTGAAGAAACTCCTCGGCACCTACGTGGACGCTCTGCCCAAGCTGATAAACCCGCGCACGGGACACATCCACACGTCGTTTAACCAGACCGTAACCGCCACCGGTCGCCTCTCGTCGAGCGACCCCAATCTGCAAAATATCCCCGTGAGGGGCGAGGACGGCAAGGAGATAAGAAAGGCTTTCATCCCGGAGCCGGGATGCGAGTTCTTCTCCGCCGACTACAGTCAGATTGAACTCCGCGTGATGGCCCACATGAGCGGCGACGAGAACATGACGGAGGCTTTCCGCAGCGGACACGACATCCACGCCGCCACCGCCGCCAAGATATACAAAAAGGACATCAGCGAGGTGACGCGCGACGAGCGCACCAAGGCCAAGCGCGCCAATTTCGGCATCATCTACGGCATCACCGTGTTCGGTCTGGCCGAAAGTCTGGAGATAAGCCGCGACGAGGCCAAACAGCTGATAGCAGGGTATTTCGAAACATTCCCCAAGGTGAAGGAATACATGGACAAGAGCATCCAGACGGCGCGCACCAAGGGCTACGCCGAGACGCTGTTCCACCGCCGCCGCTATCTCGCCGACATCAATTCCCACAACGCCACCGTGCGCGGTTTCGCCGAGCGCAACGCCATAAACGCCCCGATACAAGGCACCGCCGCCGACATCATCAAGGTGGCGATGATCAACATCAGCCGCCGCTTCAAGGCGGAGGGAATACAGTCGAAGATGATTCTCCAGGTTCACGACGAACTAAACTTCAGCGTGTTGCCCGAGGAACACGACAAGGTGGAAAGCATAGTAATGGAAGAGATGCAGAACGCCCTCAAAATGCAAGTGCCGCTCGTCGCCGACAGCGGTTGGGGCAAGAACTGGCTTGAGGCGCACTAAAGCGTTTCCTGCACCTTATCTTCGGATTTGTCCGAAAAGTCCGAGTTGTCCGAGCCATCCGAGTAGTCCCAGCCCCCCACAACGCTGCGCAAAAAATTTGGCAATCCCAACTTAATCCGCTAAGCGAACAAAGAAATTATACCTTTTCGGGGGCAATTTCGATGTTTCTTCGTATATTTGCCC